>JALQWJ010000002.1:0-11725 GCA_023258775.1 Burkholderiaceae bacterium
TGAGGTATTAACCCAATACAAGGACCTCTTGGATTCGCTGGGTGGCAGCTTGGCAATTTATGGTGCTCCTGAGAATGTTGCCTCATTGATCGCGCGTAGCGGGCTCTTGGATGATTTGGTCGGTCGAAGAATTTACAGCGATCTGGCCGCGGCAAGGCTAGGCTTTGAGCAACACGAAGCGCGAAGCGAGCCATATCCTTAAGAGGATAAGCATGCCAGTTATAGCGCGAGGAATTACACTTGGGGCTGGCAGTCAAAGACCGTCTTTAACAGGAGTTCTTGCATGAAACAACGCAGTTATCGTTCTGAAGCCACGCTATTTATCGAACAGCTCAAAACACAACGTCCTCACTTGGAACAGCAGCAGCAGCAGGGGCGAAGCATCTGGTGGGACAAACCGCAGGATCTCGAAACGGCCAAGGAGCGTCAATCGGCAAAGGTCGCTCAAAAACCATATGTCTACCATAACGCTTAAATCAGCCTGATGTCGACGTCAGGTGGCTTGCTGAGTATGACGGCTTCGGCCGAGCAGGGCCTCATCCCTGGCGGTGAACAGCTCGAATTAAAAGGCATAGCAAGGCTTTACGGTGAACCCTTGCTTAAGCTTCCGCAGGATTTGTACATCCCGCCCGATGCGCTTGAGGTGTTTTTAGAGGCCTTTGAAGGGCCATTGGACCTGCTGCTCTATTTAATTCGGCGGCAGAACTTCAACATTCTCGATATCCCGATGGCCGAACTCACGCGACAATACCTCGCCTACGTTGAGGAGATCCGTAGTCACCACCTTGAATTAGCCGCTGAGTATCTGCTCATGGCAGCGATGCTAATCGATATCAAATCAAGAATGTTACTGCCGGTACAAAAACGTGAAGGTGAGTCTGAGCCCGAGGATCCTCGGGCAGAACTGGCAAGACGGCTTCTCGAGTACGAATCGATAAAGCAAGGCGCACAGCACCTCGATCAACTACCCCAGCTAGGTCGGGAGTTCTTCGTATCACAAGTCTTTCTTGATCAGGATGTCGTTGAGCGTCGGCCTGAAGTCAATGCCGCTGACTTGCGGGCTGCCTGGGCCGATATTGTGCGCAGGGCCAAGCTGATTCAGCACCACAAAATCACCCGCGAAGAATTATCGGTTCGAGAAATCATGACCGTTGTCTTGCGACAACTTCAACAGCGCCGATTTGCCGAGTTCCAGGATTTGTTTGACCCCTTAAAGGGCCTCCCTCATGCCGTGGTTACTTTTGTAGCGTTACTCGAACTGACCAAAGAATCGCTTGTTGAATTAACACAAGCCGAATGTTATGCGCCCATTTATGTTCGGCTTAGCTTCACACCGAGCTAGGCTTGCTTGAGATTATCGACAACGCGGACTTGTCGACGCGTACAAGTCTGCGGCTACAAGGCCGTGTCGACAGGCTGATTCGGGTTCACCACCCTGCAGAACTCGCCGACGTCAAGCGCGCCTTGCGTGGAAGCTTTCGCGGCTTGCTCGGCGAAGGAAGCAACAGCGTCTTCGGTGCGCATATTCAGGGGACACTGCTACAAATTGCATGGCGAGGCTATGAGCGTATTGGGCATGATCGCATTCTTGCTCACGCTGGCGAGCACTGGGACGAGCTAGTCCAATGGAGTTTATGCCAAGGCCTACAAGGACTTGAAAACCTGAGCATGATCCCTGGTTCGGTCGGTGCCGCACCGATCCAAAATATTGGTGCTTATGGGGTCGAACTTTCTCAATGCTTTGTAGCACTGGAGGCCATTCACTGGGAGAGCATGACTCGCAAGCGTTTTAGCCTCGAAGATTGTCAATTCTCGTATCGGTCAAGCGTCTTCAAGGCGCCAAGCCATCAGCACTGGATCATCAGTCATATTGAGCTCCAGTTGAATCGGCAGGCGACATCAGCACACTTGCTAAGCGGCCAGTTGGCATCCGATCACTTGCCAGCAGGGCACTTACGATCCGAATATCAGGCATCGGAGCGTCTAACATCCGAGCATCTAACATCCAAACATCTGCAATCCGAGCATCTGGCATCAGCTGCTGAAGCCTATGTACATGGGCCTTCTGATCAAGGGCGTTCGTCACCGACGAGCATGTTGAATTTCCGCTACCCAGATTTGCAAGCGCATTTTCGTGATTCCCGCCCTCAAACTGCACTCGAGCTTGCGCAAGTTATTCGCCAGATTCGCAGCAGCAAGTTGCCTGATCCTGAGATTGAGCCTAATGCAGGAAGTTTTTTTCATAACCCCAGGCTGCATAACGAAGCTGCGCTCGCGCTGAAAGCGCGATTTCCAAGAATGCCGATTTATCCTGATGGCGCGCATCATCACAAGCTGTCTGCTGCCTGGATGATTGATCAATGTGGCTTAAAAGGGCAAAGGGAGGGCGATGTTGGTGTGTCAGCCAAGCATGCTCTGGTACTGGTGAACTACGGGAAAGCTAGCGGCGACATGCTCATTGCCTTTGCTCAAGGCATTATTGACCTTGTCCAAGCCCGATTCGGACTAGAGCTAACCATTGAACCTCGGGTTTTGCTAGCCTAGACTCAGTAAATCTTTCAACCCGTGAATGCTTGCTCGGCACAAGATTAAAGCGTCAAGTCTCCTGAACCGCAGCTTGTAAGCATCGTCCCGGGTTCGATTATCAGCGCTAAAGTCGTCGCCGAAATACCCAGCGCATCGGTTCAGACGCCTCTGGACAGTACTGATAACCATCACGATCAAAGGATTTGAGCGGTTCGATTGTTTCAAGCCTATGCTCGATTGCCCAACGACACATCGTCCCCCGTGCACGTTTCGCTGAAAAGCTCACGACTTTGAAAGCATCTCCTTTGGACTCCTGAAAAACAATATGCAATACCTTTGCCTTTAATTGATTTTCCCGCACAGCACTGAAATATTCTTCGGAAGCTAAGTTCACGAGGATTTTGTTACTGTGCCCTTTCAAATCTTGATCGAGCGAAGCGGCAATGCTGGCCCCCCAAAAAGCATAAAGGTCCTTACCGCGTTCGTTCGAAAGACGCGTCCCCATCTCCAATCGGTAGGGTTGCAGCTGATCAAGCGGGCGCAAAACACCATAAAGCCCCGACAAAATCCGCAAGTGCTTGTTTGCCCAAGCGATCTGCTCCTGATCGAATTCGCGAGCTCGAAGCCCATCATAGACATCGCCGTCAAAGGCAAACATGGCTGCTCGCACTTGTTTTGCACTTGGCTTTTCTGTCCATGATTTGTAGCGCTCATGATTCAGTAGGGCAAGCGATTCACTGATGTCCATAAGCCTCGACAGCGCTTGTGGTTGCATTGATCGCAACTGATCAACAAGTTTGGCCGACTCTGCCATCCAGCGCGGCCTACTTGACTTAACCACTGGGGCTGCCGACTCGTAATCCAGGGTCTTTGCAGGAGAAAGCAACATCAACATCCTAAACCACCTCGTTCAAACGAAGACCTTTTTGATTTCGCAAGCATCTTGATCATAATGGGCCGCCACTTAGCTTAGGGACAAATGCCCCCAATTCGCGCTTCAACAGCCTGGATGAGTCCTAGCCGACCGCTTGTTTGAGCGCGAGGATCGAGTTTGAGCTAAAAGATCGAGTTTGAGCAAAAGATCGAGTTTCATCGAAAAGATCGAGGAGTGAATTTCAACAAGCTATTGACCATGCAGCCTGCCGCTCAGAAGCTTAGTCTCATACGAGGCTGAGCAAGTATTCTCAAACACATCATGATAAATACTAAACCGAACCTCGTACTCGACAGTAATTGTTGGCTCGATTTGCTTGTTTTTTATGATCCCGCTGTAAACTTACTTCGCCACGCGATTGAGTCTAAAGCCGTCATCGCGCTGGTTTGCGAGCCAATGCGACAAGAAATGTGTCAAGTCCTAAGCCGTCCGCGGATCTGCAGGGATCGCGACGCAGATGCGGTCATGATTGACTTTGATCGCTTGGGCACCATGCGATCGATCCCAGCAACGCAACGATTGCAATTAGCCTGCGCCGATCAAGACGATCAAATCTTTCTTGATCTCGCAATAGAACAAAAGGCCTCATACCTCGTCAGTAAAGATCGTCAGTTACTCCGCCTCGCAAAAAAATCTTTACAGCGATTCCAACTTGCGATTCTGCGCCAGGACTCGTTAGCATTTCAACAATGCTGTCGTCAGTGGAGCTTGATTGGATCCTCAATAGGACTTGGGCAAGCCGAGAACTTTCTCGGCAATAAAGCTTAGGATTAGCTCGCGGCTTACCGGCGCAATCCGCGGAATCAAACTCTCGCGAAAGTAACGCTCAACATGATATTCCTTCGCATAGCCCATACCCCCATGTGTCATGACCGCTGTCTCACAGGCATGGTATCCGGCTTCTGCGGCTAGGTACTTGGCGCTATTGGCCTCTGCGCCACAAGACTGCCCCTGATCGTAAAGCCATGCTGCTCGCATCGTCATCCAATGAGCGGCTTCAAGCTCCATCCAGCGTTGCGCTAGCGGGTGAGCAATCGCTTGATTCTGCCCGATCGGTCGATCAAAAACCACCCGCTCACTTGCATAACGTTTGGCGCGTGCCAAGGCCACACGTCCCAGACCAACCGCTTCAGCAGCGATCAGAATTCGTTCTGGATTTAATCCATGCAAAATATAGCGAAAGCCCTGTCCTTCCTCACCAATCCTGTCCTCAACTGGAATACGCAGACCATCGATGAATACCTGATTGGAGTCAACCGCTTTGCGGCCCATTTTCTCGATTTCATGAACCTGAACGCGGGAACGATCTAGATCGGTATAAAAAAGACTTAAACCTTCATTAGCTTTCGAAAATTCTGCCGCGGTCGTACGAGCAAGCAAAAGCATCTTGTCAGCCACCTGCGCCGTGGAAATCCAAACCTTCTGACCATGAACAATATAGTGATCGCCCTCGCGCTTTGCCATGGTCTTGAGTTTCAGCGTGTTTAAACCTGTATTGGGCTCGGTAACAGCAAAACATGCTTTTTGCTCGCCTCTGATAAGTGGCGGCAGCCAGCGCGACTGTTGCGATGCTGTCCCAAAAACAACAACCGGGTGCAAGCCGAAAATATTCATATGAATCGCGGAGGCACCGCTCATGCCAGCGCCAGATGCTGCAACGGTCTGCACAACCAGTGCTGCCTCAAGTATGCCCAGACCAGCGCCGCCGAATTCACAAGGCATTGCAACCCCCAGCCAACCCGCCTTTGCCATCGCATCATGGAAGTCAGCCGGAAACTCTCCAGTGATGTCGCGCTTTGCCCAATAATCATCATCAAAGTTGCGACATACAGACTCGACAGCCTGAACAATCGCCAATTGATCCTGAGATAATGAAAAATCCATAGCAGTTCCTTGACCAAACAACTCACATGTTGTCTCAACGCAGCCTAAATTCACAAATCACAACAATCCGCTTTTCGGTCCGCCGAAAACCCTAGTCCGACTTCAACAACGTCTGAAAGCCTTAGTATTAGCCAGTCCTAACACTAAGAAGGCATGCCTGATGCAGTCCACTTTAGATCGACACGTCGAGATTCGCGATGCCATTCGTGACCTCTGCCAAAACTTTCCTGATGAGTATCATCGCGGTATCGACGAGGCTCGTGGCTACCCCGAAGCCTTTGTAGACGCCCTGACCCAAGCAGGTTGGCTTGCAGCGCTTATTCCCCAGGCCTATGGTGGTTCAGGGCTTGGGCTTTCAGAAGCCTCGGTCATCATGGAGGAGATTAACCGTTGTGGCGGAAACGCTGGAGCCTGTCATGGCCAGATGTACAACATGGGCACCTTATTGCGCCATGGTTCCGAAGCGCAAAAGCGTCAGTACTTACCTGAAATCGCAGCGGGCCGATTAAGGCTGCAGTCAATGGGCGTTACTGAGCCGACAACAGGTACTGATACAACCAACTTGAAAACAACAGCGCGTAAGCAAGGCGACCGCTACATCGTTAATGGTCAGAAGGTTTGGATCTCTCGAATTCAACACTCTGACCTAATGATCCTACTTGCAAGAACAACGCCCCTGTCCGAGGTCAAGCGAAAGTCTGAAGGCATGTCGATTTTTCTGGTTGACCTTAAAACTTCGATTGGTCATGGCATGACCGTGCGCCCAATCCGAAACATGGTCAATCACGAAACCAATGAGCTTTTTTTTGAAAATCTTGAAATTCCTGAAGAGAACCTTATTGGCGAAGAAGGCAAGGGATTCAAATACATCCTCGATGGACTCAACGCTGAGCGTATCCTGATTGCCGCTGAGTGTATCGGCGATGGCTACTGGTTCATTGACAGGGTCACTCGCTATGTTAAAGACCGGCAGGTATTCGGTCGCCCGATTGGACAGAATCAAGGTGTGCAGTTTCCAATCGCTGATGCCTATATCGAGGTCGAAGCTGCAAACCTGATGCGTTATGCGGCCTGTGACCTCTTTGATCAGCAACAGGCTTGCGGTGCACAAGCGAACATGGCCAAGTACCTTGCTGCAAAGGCGAGTTGGGAAGCAGCAAATGCATGTTTGCAGTTTCATGGCGGATTTGGTTTTGCTTGCGAATATGATGTTGAACGTAAATTTCGTGAGACTAGGCTTTATCAGGTAGCACCGATATCGACCAATCTGATTTTTTCTTATATCGCAGAGCATGTGCTTGGACTACCCCGATCGTTTTAAATAATGATTTGCTCGCCATTCGTGTGGATCGGTACATAGGTAAGTACAGAGGCTTACTGACCCTCGAAAGGCCATGGATCGTTTTAAAGAAATTGAAAGCTTTGTAGCGGTCGCCACACGGGGTAGCTTAAGTGCTGCCGCAAAACTGCAGGGTGTGGCGCCTGCCATGATTAGCCGCAGGCTTGACGCGCTTGAGTCTAGACTTGGTGTAAAACTACTCGCGCGGACGACAAGGCGTGTGTCCTTAACTTTTGAAGGCAGCGCATTTTTAGAGGATTGCCAGCGAATCCTTCATCAAATGCGAGACGCCGAGGCCTCAGTGTCGGTGGGTGGACTAAAGGCAAGCGGGCACATCCGCATGACCGCGCCCGCGGGCTTTGGAAAACGCCATGTTGCCCCTCTCATTCCTGGCTTTGTAAACGAGCACCGCGAATTGAGCATCTCGCTCGAACTCAGTGACCGCCTTGCCGATATGGTGAATGAAGGCTTTGATCTTGCGATTCGTATCGGTACATTGAACGATTCTAATCTTATTGCAATTAAGCTAGCTGACATGCAACGTGTTGTTGTTGCCAGTCCAGACTACCTTCGGAGGCGAGGTTCACCAAAGCATCCGGGCGAACTCCTCAAGCATGACTGCCTTACATTCGGTAATCGAGGTAATCAGGCAAGAGGTTGGGAATTTCTGATCGATCAAAAATTGCAGACAATCAGAGTGCAAGGCCCTCTTGAATGTAATGACGGCGCCGTACTGCTTGATTGGGCGCTTGCCGGCCGCGGTATCGCTTGGCGATCGATGTGGGAACTGGGTGAAGCCTTGAATAATGGTCAGTTATTGAGCATCCTCGACGACTTTCGCGCACCCGAGCATGGCATTTATGCAGTAGTCACCCAAATGCGGCACATGCCCCTGCGAACTCGCCTGCTGATTGACTACCTCAAGCGATGCTACGCAAGTCCGGCGTATTGGGTGGCCGAAAAACCGGTTGCAACTTCTTCAAAATCAACCTGACTCGGCACATTCGGTGCAATCCACCACCGTCGCTCGCTGCAGTTGATTCGGATACCGGCAACACTTTCAACCCTTGCCTGCTCGGGCAGTGAGGGATCAGGCTTACGACATACCGACAAAAGTCCATCAGACTCATCGCGAAGCAGCGCTTCGATCGTGGCGACCGTCATGGGGAGTTTTTCCGAATAAGATTGGGCACAGCGCAATCTGGCCTCGGTCGAAAGGGACGAGGCCATAACGGCTTGTTGACTGAGCAGCGGTGCACATAAAAAGTGATTGGTGTGTACTAACACTTCTTCACCCGCCGCGTACTCGGAAAATGCTGCCGGCGAGATTTCGAAGGACCCAATATCGCCGCTTGCATCGGCGGCAGGAATATTTGAAGCAGCGCCAAATCCCGGGCCTTCTGCCAATTGAACAAGCCTTTTACGAAGTGCCTTTAGACTGTCAAAGGAGAGGGCATGACGCAGAAGAACATGAACAGGCACGCCTGCTTTTGAGCCATCGGTCACAGAGCGCAGTATGTTCAGACCGACTGCCATGCCTTGGTCGTTTACACCGATTTTCGCCAACATACCGGCTTCGGTCAGGGTTGCTATGGCTCGGCCCTTCGCATCCCTCGTATGCAGAACAACAAGCGCATCGCGCTGCCGACCAATCCAATCCCAGTTCTGGGCAAGCCAGGTGTGACCATCGGCTGAGGCCCTTGCCGAAACTGCCATCGCCGTGCATTCGCCCCAGTCAAACAGTCCAAGCGCCTGATTGTGTAATCGTGCTGCAGCGGCATCGTCGCTAAGCTGTGCTAGAAATGATGAGGGCAGAATCTCAGTTCGGCAATTGAGCGCCATGATATCGCTGAAAACAAGCTTTGCCCCTTGCGCAATTCCCTCCAGTTCCTCAAGCAAATACGGATCGGTTGCATGAATTGCATCGCGATACTGCATTGCACGACGGCCAGCTTCGGTCCAATCCACCCCGCAATCTGCAAATAATCGAGCGTAAGTTTGAACCGAATGAACAATCCGTTCACGCGCTCGGCTCCCATAGCGCTCACCTCGGGCTTTTGCTGAATCAATCGCGCGAACGTCAATCACTGGGAACATAGGCTAAGCCTCCTATCTAAGCTGCGGCCTCTTCACGCGATGCGCGCTTACGCTCGTGTTCCTTCAAAAAGCGTTTGCGCAATCGAATGCTCTGCGGCGTAATTTCAACAAGTTCATCGTCTTCGATGAACTCTACGGCACGCTCCAGGGTTAAGGCAATCGGTGGTGTGAGCACAATCGCCTCATCCTTTCCGGAAGCTCGAACATTGGTTAGTTTCTTTTCCCGTACCGGGTTAACGACCAAATCGTTATCACGAGTATGGATGCCGATGACCATACCCTCGTAAAGCGCATCGCCTGGAGAAACGAACATTCGCCCACGGTCCTGCAACTTCCACAAGGCATAGGCGACAGCCTCGCCATCGTCCTGGGAGACCAAAACACCGTTACGTCTGCCTTCAATCGTGCCAGCCCAGTCGCTGTAATCATCAAAGACATGGCTCATGATGCCGGTGCCGCGGGTCATATTCAGGAATTCACCATGAAATCCGATCAGGCCACGAGCGGGCACTCGATAGTCAAGCCGGACCCTGCCCTGACCATCCGGGACCATATCTTGAAGTTCGCCTTTTCGCTGTCCGATGAACTCCATGACCGAACCTTGATGACCTTCTTCAACGTCCATCGTGAGCATCTCATAGGGTTCGAACCTTTCACCGTTGACGATTCTCAACCTTGGCTTAGGCCGGGACACCGCGAGTTCATAGCCCTCACGACGCATGTTTTCCAAGAGGATGGTCAGATGTAATTCACCGCGACCTGAGACCAGGAAGGATTCACCGTCGGGGCTAAACTCAACCCGCAAGGCCACGTTACTTTTTAACTCTCGCTCCAGGCGATCGCGGATCTGTCGGCTTGTCACATACTTACCCTCGCGTCCTGCAAGTGGAGACCCATTGACCAGGAATTCCATGGTCATGGTAGGTTCGTCCACCCGCAGCATGGCAAGCGCTTGCGCATTGGAAGGATCTGCGATGGTGCTACCAATACCTAATTCGTCGATGCCAGTGATGGCAACAATATCGCCAGCAAAGGCTTCATCCATCGGTGCGCGTTCAAGCCCACGATAACAAAGCACCTGACCGATTTTCCCGTTAACCGCATCGGGCGCCTTGGAATCGGGATAATCCTCATCACGCCCCTGGAGCACATGGACCAATTGTCCTGTGCGGATACGCCCGCGTTGGATCCTTCCGATGCCAATCTTGCCCACATAACTCGAATAATCGAGCGCTGAGATCTGTAATTGCAAAGGGCCGTCGATATCATCGGCACGTGCAGGCACATGACGCAAAATCGCATCAAAAAGCGGCTTCATGTCCTTGGCTTTGCCCGCTTCGATGTCAGCAAGGACTTCCGCGGCAAAGCCTGCCAGCGCCGAGCAATACACCACCGGAAAATCCAGTTGCTCTTCGCTTGCGCCAAGCCGATCAAACAAATCAAATGTTTGATTAACCACCCAGTCAGGGCGGGCACCAGGACGGTCGATTTTGTTAACCACCACAATTGGACGCAGTCCCAAGGCGAGGGCCTTGCGGGTTACAAACCTTGTTTGTGGCATAGGCCCTTCAACGGCATCGACCAGCAGCACAACGCCATCGACCATCGAAAGCGCACGTTCGACTTCACCACCGAAGTCTGCATGCCCTGGTGTATCGACGATGTTGATTCGTGTATCGTTATACGTTACCGCACAATTTTTCGCCAGGATCGTGATCCCGCGCTCACGCTCCAAGTCATTGGAATCCATGACTCGTTCGGCGATCTGCTGATTGACACGAAACGTGCCGGACTGTCGAAGCAATTGATCGACAAGGGTTGTTTTTCCATGGTCAACGTGGGCGATAATGGCAACGTTACGAATGGCGGGGACGAGGTTCATTTGTTGTTCCTATTGTGAAAAGCTTGTTTGTGCGATGAGTCTTTGCGCAGCGAGCACGCCACGTTCATCGATCGATCCAGTTCCTAGAAGCTGCCCATCGGGTCGGTAAAGTCTTACCAAACCGGCAAGGCCTTGAGCACCATGCGCAGCAAGAGGCAGACGTTGTCCCTGTATAAGACGTTGTGACGATTGATGATCAAGATCTATACGTTCCAAATGCAATAGTAAAGAATCACTTGGTAACAAGGCAGCGCTTCGCCCGGCAAAATCAAGTGGCTCGAGCCCATCGAGCGATAACATTTGTTCTTCCTTAAAGCTGGCAACTGCAATCCGTCTTAAGCCTGAAAGATAGGCACCACAGCCAAGCGCTTGACCAACATCATGTGCAAGGCTTCGAATATAAGTTCCTTTGCTGCAATGAACTCTCAAGCGCAGACATGTCATCTCGCCAACGCTTGATGCGCATTGAACCATGTCTAAGATGTCTAACTGATGAATCACAATTGAGCGTGGCTGCCTCTGAACCTCGATACCCTCTCGTGCCCAGGCATACAAAGCTTTACCCTCGTGCTTGAGTGCGGCATACATTGGCGGTATCTGGCATTGAGGCCCTTTAAAACGATCTAATACTTCCGACAGTCGATGAAGATGAGGTGAGGGATCTGCCCAAACACTCAGGCTGCCCTCGGCGTCGCCCGTCGAACTCGACTGCCCCATCATGATGCTTGCCTCATAGGTCTTATCAGCATCGAGCAGTCCATGCAAAAATTTTGTTGCCTCGCCAAGTGCGATCGGCAACATGCCGGTCGCTAGTGGATCAAGCGTTCCACCATGGCCAGCTTTGGCTCCCGCGTACAGGCGTCTTAACTGCTGAAGCGCTTGATTCGATGAACTACCCAGCGCCTTGTCGAGAAGAATTAAACCGTCGACACCGCCTTCACTACGGCGTCTCATACCTTGGAGTCATCAACAGCGGCCGGACGCTCGCCTAGTGCCTGATCGATCAGCCGCGACATCGCCATCCCGCGTTCGGTAGATTGGTCATAGCGAAAACGCAGTTCAG
>JALQWJ010000002.1:11735-23029 GCA_023258775.1 Burkholderiaceae bacterium
GCACGCAAAAATCCCGCCGCTGAACGCAAACCAGACAAGGTACTGGCAATTTGTGCCTCAGTGTCAGGGAGTACCGTAAAAAAAACAGTAGCGTATGCGTAGTCAGGCGTCAGATCGACACCGGTCAACGTGGCAAAGCCGATGCGTGGATCCTTGATCTCGCGCTGGATAAGCTCGGCCAATTCCTGTTGAATCTGATCGGCGATACGCGCACCGCGCGCACCGCCCGAACCCGATGAAAAATGACGCTTCATGAGCGACGCTAGCGCAGCGCAGTTCAGAGACTGCGAGCGACCTCTTTGATCTCAAAGACCTCCAGTTGATCGCCCTCTTTGATATCGTCGTAATTCTTGACAGAGAGACCGCACTCGAAACCTTCTTTGACTTCACGAACATCGTCCTTGAATCGCTTCAGACTGTCGAGTTCCCCAGTAAATAGAACCACCGAGTCACGCAGCAAACGAATCCGGGCGCCTCGGCGTACAAGCCCCTCAAGCACCATACAACCGGCAACGTTACCAACTTTGGACACCCGGAAGACCTGTCGTATTTCAACCAGGCCAATGACTTCCTCTTTGCGATCGGGCGACAACATACCAGCCATTGCAGCCTTAATCTCATCGACTGCGTCATAAATGATGTTGTAGTAACGAATATCGACGCCATTGCCCTCGGCAACACGTTTGGCTTGCTGATCGGCTCGGACATTAAAACCAATCACCACCGCGTTAGAGGCCATAGCGAGGTTGATATCACTTTCGGTGATTCCGCCGACCTGGGCATGTACCACTTGCACCTTGATCTCATCCGTGCTGAGCTTTTGCATGGCGTGCACCAAGGCCTCCTGCGAGCCTTGTACATCCGACTTGATGATGAGGGTGAGGGTTTTTGTTTCCCCTTCGGTCATCGAATCGAAGATGTTTTCCAGCTTCGCAGCTTGCTGCTTAGCAAGCTTCACGTCGCGGAACTTACCCTGTCTGAACAGTGCAATCTCACGTGCTTTGCGTTCGTCGGCCAGCGATAAAACTTCCTCGCCAGCCGAGGGAACTTCTTGCAAACCTTGGATCTCGACTGGAATCGAAGGACCTGCCTCGTCGATCGGGCGTCCATTCTCATCAAGCATTGCCCTAACACGTCCCCATGAACTGCCAGCAAGAACAACATCACCTTTACGCAAAGTCCCACTCTGGACAAGTACCGTCGCAACCGGACCCCGGCCTCGGTCTAATCTTGCCTCAATAACCAGGCCTTTTGCCGGCGCATCTTTCGGGGCCATGAGTTCGAGCACTTCAGCTTGTAACAACACATTCTCAAGCAACTCGTCGATACCGGATCCGGTTTTCGCCGAAACCCCAATGAAGGGAGATTCGCCGCCGTAGTCCTCTGGAACGACCTCATGGCCAACCAACTCCTGCTTCACCCGATCGGGGTTGGCTTCGGGCTTGTCCATTTTGTTCATCGCGACCACTAAGGGCACCTGCGCCGCCTTCGCGTGGGCAATGGCTTCAACGGTTTGTGGCATCACACCATCGTCGGCAGCGACAACAAGAATAACGATGTCCGTCGCCTTAGCGCCCCGAGCACGCATGGCAGTGAAAGCCTCATGGCCCGGTGTGTCAAGAAAGGTAATCACACCACGCTCAGTTTTTACATGATAAGCGCCGATGTGCTGCGTAATTCCCCCTGCCTCACCGGCTGCAACCTTGGCGCGTCGAATATAGTCGAGCAAGGAGGTCTTTCCATGATCGACGTGACCCATGACGGTAACCACAGGTGGCCTCGGAAGAAGCTCAGCGTCCTGACTTGGCGCCTCCTCAAGCAAGGCCTCGGGATCATCAAGCTTTGCCGCAAATGCCTTATGACCCATTTCCTCAACAACAATCATGCCTGTTTCTTGATCAAGCACTTGATTGATCGTGACCATCTGACCCAGTTTCATCAAATGCTTAATAACTTCGGCCGCTTTGACTGACATCTTGTGCGCAAGATCGGCAACCGTAATTGTTTCAGGAACGTGAATTTCGCGAGCGACAAACTCGGCCTGAACCTGGACTTGCTCCTGACGATCACCATGGCCGCGGCGTCCGCCACCCTTGGAGGCCCGCCAGCTGTTGTTACCCATGCTGGTGTCGCCCCGGGTCTTGAGTGCCCGACGCTTACTCGCTTCATCGGCCCAACTTGAGGAAAGCTTTTCCGACTTGAGATGCTTTTTGTCCTTCGCATCCTTGGGATCTTTACTCACTTCCTTGGGCTTGGCCGCCGCTGTAGCCTCTTTGCTCTCTGCTGCTTTTTGTGCACTTGGTTTGTGCAGCGTTCCCGAGGGCCCTTCCTTTTTGACAGGCTCGACCGGCTTGACTTCGGGCTCAGGTGGTTTAACCACCGGCTTTGCCGCAGGCTTGACCACGGGTTTGCGCTGTAAGCTCATCAAGCGGTTTATCTCAGCAACTTCGCTCTCAACGGCACGGCGTGCTCGAGCTTGAGCTTCTGCGGCTTCCTTGGCCCGACGAGCTTCTTCGAGCGCAGTCGCTGTTTCTGCCTGAGCACGCGCCTTGTCCTCTTCCTTTTGCGCAAACTCTAGCGCTGCGAGACGCTCACGCTCACGCCTTGCAGCTTCCTCGCGTACCGCCGCCTCTGCAGCCGCCAAGGCCTCACGCTCACGCTCGCGCTCAAGTCTTTCTTGCTTTTCGCGAAGCTCGGCAGCCTGACGCTCGAGCAATTCCTGCTGCCGCCGCTCTTCTTCAAGCCTCGCAGCAGTTTCCTCGGGCGACATATCTTGAACGGGTGTTGGAGCCACCTCCTGCACATCCGGGGTGTCACGCTTTACAAACACCCGCTTTTTGCGCACTTCGACCTGAATCGTTCGCGCCTTGCCCGTTGCGTCGGCCTGCTTAATCTCGGTGGTCTGCTTTCGAGTGAGTGTGATCTTCTTCTTCGGTGCGTCATCTGAACCGTGGGCCCGGCGAAGTGCACTTAAAAGATGCTCCTTGTCAGACTCCGAAATCGAGTCATCCACCGATTGCTTAGCAACCCCGGCAGCCTTGAGTTGTTGCAACAGCACGTCGGCCGGCATTTTGAGCTCGGCAGCGAAATTAGCGACGTTGTTTGCGGACATGTGTACTTCCTAAAAAAAGAACGATAACAGCAAAAATGCAAAACCCAGCGACACCATCAATTCGGCGGGCGTGATCTCAACGAGGCCATCGTTTTAGTCCTGATCGGCAAACCAATGCGCCCGAGCTTTAAGTATGAGCTCACGCGCCCGCGCCTCATCAATACCGGTGGCCTCTTGCAACTCATCAACCGCAAGCTCGGCTAAATCATCGCGACTGTGAACACCTGCATCGGATAGCTTGGCAGCGAGATCGCTGTCCATACCCTCTAAGGAAAGTAAATCGTCAGATGATTGATCGATCTTCTCCTCTTTGGCAATCGCTTCAGTTAACAGAACGTTTCTAGCTCGAGTACGAAGTTCGTTCACCGTCTCTTCATCGAATGCATCAATCTCGAGCATTTCGTTGATCGGCACATAAGCAACCTCCTCAACGCTTGTAAAACCCTCATCAATCAAGATGTCGGCAACTTCCTCATCAACATCAAGTTTTGCCATCAGACTTTGACGAATCTCGGTTCGCTCAGTCTCTGATTTAGTCGCCGATTCTTCAGCCGTCATGATGTTGATGGTCCAGCCCGTCAGTTCGGAAGCCAGACGCACATTTCGTCCTCCGGTACCAATTGCCAGTGCAAGATTGTCTTCGTCAACCACAACATCCATTGCATGCGATTCCTCATCGACCACGATCGAGCTAATGTTGGCGGGTGCAAGTGCGCCGATGACGAACTGGGCAGGATCCTCCGACCATAAGACAATGTCAACGCGTTCCCCAGCTAATTCGTGGGTGACCGCTTGGACGCGGGAGCCGCGAACCCCGACGCAGGTGCCAATTGGATCGACACGCCGATCGTGACTTAACACCGCGATTTTTGCCCGAACGCCAGGATCTCGCGCAGCTGCCTTGATCTCAAGCAAGCCTTGTTCAATCTCTGGAACCTCATTGGAAAAAAGATACTTGATGAATTCAGGTGATGTTCTCGACAACAGAAGTTGGGGTCCTCGCCCCTCTCGATTAACCCGCAAAATCGCAGCGCGTACCCGATCACCTGTGCGCAGGTTCTCTTTGGGGATCATTTGATCGCGCTGCAATCGGGCTTCCAGCTTGCCCGACTCCACAATCGCACCTTCCCGGTCAACCCGCTTAACGGTTCCAGATACGATGGGCTCATTACGGGCCAAATAATCGCTAATGATTTGCTCGCGTTCAGCGTCGCGAATCCTTTGCAAGATGACCTGCTTGGCAGCCTGTGCACCAATCCGGCCGAGGTCGATGGCCTCGAGTCCTTCCTCGATGTAGTCCCCCAGCTCGACTTCGTTGACCTGCTTGCGGGCCTCGCTCAGGATAATCTGCAAGTCGTGATCATCGAGTTCACCATCTGGCACAACAAGCCAGCGACGGAATGCTTCGTAATCACCCGAGCTTCGATTGATCTGAACCCGAACATCAACCTCGTCCTTAAACAACTTCTTGGTCGCCGAAGCCAATGCCAGTTCAAGTGCTATAAAAACCGTTTCCCTTGGCACGTTTTTTTCACGTGCCAGCGCATCGACCAGAAGCAAAACCTCGCGACTCATGACCTTCTCTCCTCAAACATCATTCAGAACACCAACTGCGGCACAAGGTGCGCGCGTTCAATTTCACTTAAATTAAAATTTAATACATTCATAGCACCCAAATCACCAGCCGACTCGGCCCGTTCGCTGTCCTTTAGCGTTGTGGCTCCAGGCGATTCGTGACCGTGGCCTGGCCGCGCTAAGTGCTCGGGTGTGATCTCAGCTTCTGTCGCAGACTTCAATGCTTGTTGTGCAAAGCCATCTTGTTGATCTTTCTTCTTGCCCTGCCTCGCCTTCGCACCAGCACTGACGCGCTTTGCTGACTTTCCCGAGGGCGTTGCCTCGCTAAGCAATAAGACCCAATCGTTGACGGACTTGCCTTCAGCGCGAGCAAGCTCGCCTTCCCAGTGCCTTCGACCTCCTAAGGGCATACGAAGCCGCACATTGACCCGGTGCCCAACAAATCGCTCAAAATCACCTGGCTTTCTCAGACGGCGATCCACCCCTGGCGAAGAAACCTCAAGACGTTTGTAGTCGACATCCTCAACCATCATAACTTGTGAAAGCTGCCTGGAAACCTGTTCGCAATCCTCAATCGTGATCCTTGATTCTTTCTGAGCAGGCCAATCGATAAAGACCCTGATGATGCCGCCGGATAGTTCAACATCGACGAGCTCGTAGCCAAGAGGAACCACTGACTGCTCAACTAATTGAAACAACTGAACGCTCACAGATCCTATCGCTCCCTTTAACCGGCAAAAAGATCAAACCCAGTCCTTATTCAAAACGACTCAAACCCTGCTTAGGCCGAAATAACAAACACTAGGCCGTTTCAACAAACAAAAAAAAATGGGCTGCTGTCCAGCCCATCTCTTTAGAAATCCAAAAGTCAGAAAGCTGTGTAGCTCAGACTTATTGCGCCATTAACCAGTTGCCAAATCCTTGTTGATGCTGGCAAACCGGATTTGTATTTAGCCCATAAGTATAACCTTTTAATCCGCTTTTGGGCCAGATCTTTGCGGTTTTCGTCGGGAACGATTGGGCTTCGGACCCGACCTCGGTCCGCCAGGGTTCGCCCCGGCACCTGGGATCCCGCCTGGACCTGGGCCTGGTCCTCTGCGTTTGGCAGACTTCGGTCTTCCGGACGGATAAGGTCCAGTCGCCTGAGCATCACCTGAGGGCTGATAAACCCCTGGTGTCAGATTGAATTTTGCGAGGTTTTTGCCGCCGTGCCGCTTCTTTTGTGCATTTGCACCCGCGCCTGGACCTTGCCCTGGTGGCCTCATACCAGGAGGTAATGCCGAAGGTGCACGAACTGCCTTGCGAACCGAGCGTGTGATTCCCTCAAGATGCGCATTAGCATTGCGAGGCTGCCACTCGTCATCCTGTAACTCTGGCCTGTCGACGGGCTCATCCGCATAACGCGGCAAATAGGCCGAGGGATCGAATCCTGGCGGAGGCCCTTCATCGTCATCTTCATCCCTGTCATCGTCCCGGCCTTCTGGCTCATCTTCAAACGCGTTGGAATCATCGCTGATCGCATTGCTCAAGGTTGGTCTGCCTGAACGCGTCGGATCAGCGTCGCGCATTAACTGCTGCAAGCGTCGCACCTCGGTTTCTGACAATTCAACATAGCGCGCACGAACCAGCCCTTCGGGCAATCCGATCGGACCAAAGCGAATCCTCGCAAGTCTGCTCACCACCAGACCAAGAGCCTCAAAAATTCGCCGAATCTCCCGATTTCGCCCTTCAGAAAGCGTTACCCGGTACCAGTGATTAGCGCCGTCGCCACCCACATCCTCGAGGCTATTAAAGCGCGCCACGCCATCGTCCAGATTCACCCCTTCGAGGAGCTGTTTTGCGTTGGCCTCATCAATACGACCCAAAATGCGTACCGCGTACTCGCGTTCCCAGCCATACCGCGGATGCATCAGACGGTTGGCAATGTCGCCTGAGGTGGTAAAAATCAGCAGTCCTTCTGTGTTGAAGTCAAGCCGGCCCACAGCAACCCAGCGGGCCCCCTTTAATCGGGGTAAACGCCCGAAAACCGTGGGTCGATGGCCAGGATCGTCCCGCGTACAAATTTCGCCTGAGGGCTTGTGATAGAGCAAAACGCGAGGCGGCAGCGCGACCATCTTGCGTTGCAACATTCGACCATTGATCCGAACCTGATCGTTTGGCCCGATACGTTGTCCGATATGGGCTGGCATACCATTGACCGAAACCCGACCCGCAAGAATCAGTTCCTCCATGTCACGTCGCGAACCAATCCCGGCGTCGGCTAATACCTTTTGCAGTTTTAGGCTGCCGTAATCAGGATCGAGCGAAGCCTTTGCACCCGGCGTAGGCAAAATACTTGCTGCCTGACTTCGGATTGGTAGCGGTTCGAACGCTGGCCCCACGACTCTCGCCTCGCCAGCTGCAAGACTGGGCGTTGTCACAGCTTCTTCGGAAGCCTGAGCCCCATTTCGATAAGCATGTGCCTGCTCACCGCCCTCTTGCGATACATCACGAATTCTGTCTTTGTCTCGTCTGGGTCGACGGCCCCGCGGACCACGCCGAGGGGTCCTCGTTGGGTCAAATCGTGCGGGCTCTGCCGATGGTGCGAGATCCAAATCACCCTGTTCTTCCTGGGGTTCGTGACTGATGACTTGGGACGACTCACGTTGCGGCTCAGGATTATGGTCCGGTGAGGGTTGTGGATGTGGTGATTGGTCAAGGACGTGAGCAGTTATCCGCGAGGAATCCTCAGCGTTTAGCGATGATGTTTCACCCTTGGCGACGACTTCAGCCTTCGCTGCTGCACGTGCGGTGTTTGCAGTTCGAACTTTTCTTGCAGGTTTTGCGGATGTCGCACTTGGCGGCTCAGAAGGTAGCGCCTCTGGCGCTGCAACTTGCCCATCAACTGCTACAGGCGCTATCGATTTGCGGCGTCCTCGGGGCTTTTTCGTTTCAACGCCATCCTCGGCAGGGACTTGGTCATCCTTGGGTTGGTTCATGGGCTACAAACTCCTCAGGGGGTGGCCGGACTGGATCGACAAGCGAATGCTCATCTTGGATGGGCTGGGGGTGATTAGGATTTTCGCCCGGGTGGCGGTGATCAGACTCTGCGCCGTGTTGGGAATCGAGCAGGTCTGCAATACCGCGATTCGCATCAAGCATTGGCAATTGGCTCAAAGACTCAAGTCCCAGGTCGTCCAGGAACTGACGGGTAGTTCCAAGCAATGCCGGTCGACCAAGTACTTCCTTGTGGCCGATTGTTTCGATCCACCCGCGATCTTCGAGTGTCTTGATGACCTGACTCGACACCGTCACCCCACGAATTGCTTCGATATCCCCACGGGTAACCGGCTGTCTGTAGGCAATGATAGCCAGCGTCTCCATCACCGCTCTTGAATACTTAGGTGGCTTGTCTGGATGCAGACTACCCAAAAATGCGGATACATCGGCTGCCGTCTGGAAGCGCCACCCACTGGCGAGGGCAACGAGTTCAACGCTCCTGCCTTTCCAAGTCTCACGTAAGCTTTCAAGCAACTGCCGCAGGGTATCGGGCCCGACCTGGTCTTCAAAAAGCGCCCGCAATCTTGAAACACTCATCGGCTCCCGGCTTGTCAAAAGGGCTGCTTCGAGGATGCGCATCACCTGATTGCTGTTCATTATCGACAAATGGTTTCCACGTTACATATTCAATCCAAGGCACACACGCGGCAGACTTAGCCGCAAAGCATGAAGTCGGCACAACGCGCCGTGCGCGTGTCGCTCGCGCCAAGCCTCGTAAGTCCGGGTTCAAGAATTGTTGATCACATGCGCCAGGGGAGTTGAGAATCTCACCGAAGCTTTTCGAGTGCACTGCGTTTCAAAATCTTGATTGGTTGCGGGGGCAGGATTTGAACCTGCGACCTTCGGGTTATGAGCCCGACGAGCTACCGGGCTGCTCCACCCCGCGTCAGATGTCAGTAGTGTAACAGAGAAGCGTGCAGCGAGCTAAACTGTGCATTCTCATTGCCCGCTTGGTAAGAAAGCCGTGGCAGTGCGACCCTTGTATCGATCGCCCGCCGGGAGGCATGTATTTATGAAATTCTGTTCGAGCTGCGCAAGCCCCGTGCAACAAAGTATACCGGCAGGCGATAACCGTATGCGCTGGGTATGTACAAATTGCAAAACCATTCATTATCAAAATCCGAACATGGTCGTTGGCACGATTAGTACGTGGGGTGACGGCATATTGCTTTGCCGTCGAGCGATCGAGCCACGTTATGGATTTTGGACCCTACCAGCTGGCTTTCTCGAAAACGATGAAACCACCGAACAAGGTGCAGAGCGCGAGACACGCGAAGAAGCTGGTGCAACAATTGGCGGGCTAAAGCCATTTGCCATGATTGACGTTCCGCACGTCAATCAAGTCCATTTGTTTTACCGCGCAACGATGTTGACCGCGTTGCTTGATCCTGGTGAGGAAAGCCTTGAAGCGAAACTATTCAGGGCAGAAGATATTCCATGGGAGCAAATTGCTTTCCGTACAGTGTTTAAAGCCCTGAAGTGGTATTTGCAGGATCAGCAACAAGATCCTACTTTTGAACGATCAACTTTTCACTACGATGCGATTGCCTTGAGCTCACGTCAACCACGTGCTTCCTGAGGTTTTGCGGCGATGCGAATACCCTGGGTTCATGTCAATGAGGCCCTTCCCGACCCATCCCTCGCGCTCATAGAACCCGACGGTCTGCTTTGCGCTGGACTTGAGCTCAGTGCCACAAGGCTTCTTGAGGCCTATCAGGCAGGTATTTTTCCCTGGTACAGCGATGGACAACCGGTCTTATGGTGGAGTCCGAACCCAAGGATGGTTCTATATTGTGAGGAATTTCGCTTTCATCGCTCGCTTCGCAAGCGAGCTCGTAGTCTAAGTCTTGACAAGGACTGGTCGCTGCATCTGAGTTGCGATTTTGAGGCCGTTATGCGTGCTTGCTCGGGGCCACGCGAAGGACAGCGTGGCACCTGGATTACCTCAGCAATGATTGATGCCTATGTGGAGCTCCATGCACGAGGGCATGCGCAAAGTGTCGAGTTACGCTACGGCGATGCATTAAAAGCGGGGCTTTAGGGGGTAAGTATTGGCAAGATGTTTTTTGGCGAGTCGATGTTCACCACATTGCCCGATGGATCAAAGATCGCGCTTGCCGCTCTGGTGAAGCTGCTAGCGCAAGAAGGCTTCACAATGATAGACTGCCAGCAGCAGACTGAACATTTGGCGCTGATGGGCGCAAGGCCGATTCCGCGGCATCTGTATCTCAGGCAGATTCGTGAGTTGTGTCAGCGCCGCCCGCCCGACTGGTCGGCTTGCGAGTTAATCTGGCCATGACACATCCACACGAAGCCCCATTTTCCACCTTGCAGTTTTATGCCACTGCGCCTTATCCCTGTAGCTATCTGCCGGGCAAGGCTGCTCGCTCTCAGGTTGCCACACCAAACCATTTGATTCATCATGGCGTTTATAGTGATCTAGTCAAGGTTGGTTTTCGTCGCAGCGGTGTGTTCACCTACAGACCTTGGTGTGACGACTGCAAGGCCTGCGTGCCAGTTCGCGTTAAGGTTGCAGACTTTAAACCGAATCGCAGCCAACGTCGTGCCTGGAAGACACATGCAAATTTAGCTATCGATTTTGTGCCGCTCACTTTTTCCTCCGAGCACTATGCCCTTTATCTCAAGTACCAAAGCATTCGGCATGCTGGTGGAGGCATGGATCAGGACAGTCGAGATCAGTATGCTCAATTTTTATTACAAAGCCGGGTTCGCACCCATTTGATCGAGTTTCGCGAACCAAGCGATCGACGCTTAAGCATGGTTTCAATTGTTGACCAACTTGCTGATGGTCTGTCTTCTGTTTATACCTTTTATGACGCTTCAGAACCTCGAGCGAAGTATGGTATCTATAACATACTATGGCAAATTCGATGGGCCCAAGAGTGCGGACTGCCCTTTCTGTACCTCGGCTATTGGATTCGTGAAAGCCCAAAAATGTCCTACAAATCAGATTTCCAGCCGATGCAGGGGCTAATGCACGGACGCTGGGCAGCGCTTGGTACCGCTTAATATGACCGGCTACCCAGCAACAGTGCTTGGTACCGTTTAACGTGTACGGCTACGCAGCAACAGTACTTGGTACCGTTTAACGTTTCCGGTTACCCAGCAACATAGTAATGATGATCAACTGGTACCCGATTGCCCGTTCACTCATGTTCTGCCTTGATGCGGAAGAGGCACATCACCTTGCCTTATCCCAACTAAGGGCTTTGGCGTCGAGCGGCCTCCTGAAGTATGTGCTCGATGAAAGCATTGATGATCCGATCGAATTGATGGGACTAACCCTTTTGAATCGTGTCGGACTTGCTGCAGGTTTGGATAAGAATGCTGCCCATATTGATGCACTCGGTGGCATCGGTTTTGGATTTATTGAAGTTGGCACAGTCACACCACTCGCTCAGGCAGGTAACCCCAAGCCGAGAATGTTTCGCCTCACCGAGCATAAGGCCTTGATTAATCGGCTTGGGTTTAATAATGACGGGCTCGATGCCTTTCTTCGACATGTCAAGGCGCGACGCTGGCGGGGTCCAATCGGTTTAAATATTGG
>JALQWJ010000300.1 GCA_023258775.1 Burkholderiaceae bacterium
AAAAGCTCGGTGTGGATGGCTTGATTGTGTCAAACCATGGGGGGCGTCAGCTTGACGGCGCTATTGCTTCGCTCGATGCACTGCCTTCGATTGTCGATCGTGTCGGAAGCTCAATGCCTGTGCTTTTGGATGGCGGCATCCGGCGAGGTTCGCATGTGTTGAAGGCACTTGCGCTCGGTGCCCGAGCAGTCCTGGTGGGGCGGCCGCAGCTTTGGGCGCTTGCATGTGCTGGCGAGAACGGTGTGTATGCCATGCTTGCGGTGTTGCGTGATGAATTGGATCGCGCGATGGGTTTGTGCGGTTTGGAAGACATCGCCGCTATCAGCAAAGCGAGCCCGATTCTTGCCAGGGCAGATCTGATTTGACCCGGTTGCCCGTTCTAAAGTCCGAGGTCCGAGTGCCCCATTCTAAAGTCCGAGGTCCGAGCGCCCCATTCTCAAGTCCGAGTCGCGCATGCTTAACTTTGGGTCCTTTTCAGACACCCTTGGGTTTTCTTAACGATGCAAGACGATCCGCGCTTGTGATTTGTACTTTGCGGCTCATGCCTTCGCGAAGAAAGGTGAGTTCGACACGGCTGCCAGCTGGCCCCTTAGCCCAGAGGCGGCGGTAAAAGTCGCTTAAACCAGTAATGGCGGTGCTGTCCAAGGCAAGGATCCGGTCGCCCCGCTGTAAACCAGCAAGGGCTGCAGGTCCATCTGGGCTGAGTCGCTGGATTTGCAGACCGCCATCAGGGTGCTCCTGGCTGTGGATACCAAGCCAGGCTTGCGCTGGGCCGCTACGCCGACCGTTGGCGAGAAGGTCATCCAAAATCGGCTTGAGCATATTAATCGGCAAATAAAGATTCCCGGGGCGCGGATTAAAGCCACCAGTCGCATCTGCCACCACCAGTGAGCCAATGCCGATGAGCGCGCCATCATCATCAAATAGCCCAGCACCGCTCCAATTATTAACAGCAGGAATGGTCATCAGCGGCTCATCAACCAGGTACTCCCAATTACCCGCATAGGGTTTGCGCGAGACCAGAAACAGTTCGGTCAGTTCCTTTTCACTTTGACCCAGCGTGAGCAGGCGACGCGGCAGTTTAAGGCCGTCCGAATCGCCCATCCGAACTGCCTTTAACTTCAGGGGCACCAAGGTTTTGACAAGTCCAAAACCGCTGGCGGGGTCGTAGGCTGCCACACTGGCTGGCAAACGTCGTTGCTGATGGTCAAGTACATCGATATCTTCCGCCTCAATCAGCAAGTAACCGACGGTGAGAATCAAATTGTCGCCGATCACAACGCCGGTACCGATGCGCTGCGGGCCCAGACTTCGGCTGCTTGGCGACTCGGGGTCGGCACTGACCTGGAGTGCAACAACCGATTGCAAAATTTGCTTGGTGAGGTCGCGGTTTTGCGCCTCTGCACGCGGCACCTGCAAACAAAACGCGCTCATCAAGGCCGTCAGCATGACAAGAAACCACCGACGCATTCCGCTTGCTGGCGCTGCCGATCGTGTGCCTCTAGTGGCTTGATGTTTAAGGTCGCATATGAGGGTTAGCTGCTTCATGGTTGGACTCAATAACCAGATGACTGCTTAAATCTGAAAAGAGACTAAGCAATGGGTTGACCACAAGACCCCTTAGAAGGGCCATACGTGCCAAGATAGGCCATCTTGAAATGAAATGGAAGCTTGTCCCCCCTTGAGCGTTGCAGTTATTGAGAATCGCTGCGCTGCGGTGTTTTGCTTTCGCTATGCTTTAAGGAGGTGCCAATAAGGCGTGCCTATCAAAAGGAGATTTAATGAGTACAGATCAAGCAGTTGTTGAGGCGCTCGAGGCGATAGAGGCAAGACGCTGTGATGCCTTGCTTAAGCAGGATATCGACGCGCTTGAAAGCCTGATTGGCGATGATTTGCACTATGTGCATTCTTCGGCCACAGCCGAGGATAAAGCGTTATACCTCTCAAGACTTCGAGATAGGTATTATGTTTATCACGGTTTACAAAATCTTGCTCGTGAATGGCGGGTTTTTAATGATCTTGCGCTTTGTAACGGTGATGTTTTGATCGAAGTCGAAGTCAAAGGCACTCGTAAGAGCATTAAGAGCCGTTACTTGCAGGTTTGGGCTAAGCGCGCCTCAGGCTGGCAAATGATCTCATGGCACTCCACGCCGATG
>JALQWJ010000301.1 GCA_023258775.1 Burkholderiaceae bacterium
TGCCCTGCTGATGCGAGACTGCCCACTCATCGTAAACATAGTCAAGTCCAACGCATGAGCCATGCTTAATACCCCATCCAGCAGAAAGTGAGTCTGCCTTGTTCAAGTAGAAGAATATCTTTGAAGCCTAGGCGGGCCAGGTGATAAGCCGTTGAGCAGCCCACAATGCCACCACCAACAATGACGATACGCGCATGTTTCGGTATATTTTTCATGACATCTTGCCCCACTAAGCTAACCTTAAAGCGCTCACACCCATCAGTATCATCAAGGTCGCAAGCACGCGCCGCATCGACAGGGCCTCGTTGAGAAACCAAGTTCCTAGTAGGGCAGCAAACAGCACCGACGTTTCGCGAAGAGCAGCGATGACTGCGACTGGGGCCTGCGTCATCGCCCAAAGTGCAATGCCATAAGCACTCAGTGAGGCGAGCGCACCACAGGAGGCCAGCGCAAGTCTTGCGCGGGCATAAGGCCATGCGACTGAGACGCCGCGGCGATGAAGAACGAACATGGCAAAAGCCCAACCGTCAAATGCAAAAAGCATCGCGACATACTGAACGGCACTGCCTCCCGCGTCGACGGTTGTACGTACACCCAAGGCATCGACGAGGGTGTAGCATGCGATAACGATCGCATTGGCCAGAGCAAATCGAATCGCCTTCGGTTGCTGCAGCGATCGAGGCGATAAACCCAAGAGCAATACGCCAACACAAACGGTGATAACACCGAACCATGCAAGCCCGCTAAGCGGTTCGCCCAGCGTCAAACTTGAAAAAAGGGCGACAAATATTGGACCTAGACCGCGCATTACTGGGTAGGTCAGTCCCAAATCACCGTGATGATAAGCAGCAGTCAAGGTGATGTAGTACGCAACATGAATCAGCAGTGAGGCTCCAATGAGGGGCCAGGCGGCTTGAGGTGGAAGTCCCACCCATGCAAGCAAAGGAATACTGATGAATGAGCCAATCAAATGGATAAGCGCTGTATCAAGCGACTTATCCTCACTCGATTTAACCAGTGCATTCCATGAGGCGTGTAAAAGCGCAGCAAAAAGCACTGCACCGACTACCGACCAACTTAACGCCATTAAGCCCTTAAGCAGCGCCTGGCGTAGGTGAGGACATGGCCAAGATCCTTCGTCGGGCAATCGGCTAGCTTAGCTCGATCGTCCCAGATTCTCACACGAATTGCCTCAGCAGCACCATCTTTTTTCATAAAGGCATCGGATTGCTCGGGAGAAAAAATCCCTCCCTGCAAGGCAAGCGAGCGTTTCGAATCATCTGACAGCGATGCGTAATAGCCTGCATGATTGGCACAAAGATAACGTTTGGCATCAACATGCAAGGCGATGGGATCAAGTACTTCTGAACCAAAAAGTCCACGCAGCAAGGGCAAGGCCCTAAATTGATGCAAATCATCAATGCCGCGCAATGTTGGAGTTTCGCCAAGATCGTGTAGCAGGTGTCCAAAATCATGTAGCAGCGCAGCCGTCACCAATGCCGCATCAGCGCCATCCTGCTCAGCGAGCGATGCACATTGCAAAGCATGTTCGAGCTGGCTGACCGGCTCCCCGCTATATTGTTCATTGCCTCGTTGGATGAACAAGGTCTCAATGTCATCAAAGGATATGCTCATCGGCTTTTCTTCACGGTGGCGATAAAAAAGTGTAAAACCTTCACCAAGGTAGCGAATAAGTTTTCACATTGGTAAAGCTCTTGATTGCCTCCTGCACTCCTTCCTTATAGCCAAGACCCGAATCCTTTATACCGCCAAAGGGTGTGAGCTCCAAGCGATAGCCAGGTATTTCGCGCACATTAACCGTTCCAACATCGAGTTCACTGACAAATCGGGTGATGTAGTCCAAGCGATTGGTACATACCGCGCTTGAAAGACCATACGCAGTGCCGTTAGCAAGTTGTATGGCCTCGTTAACATCACGAAAACCAATGATGGGCGACACAGGCCCAAAGGTTTCTTCGCGCACCAGGGTCATCGCCGGATCGACACGATCTAAGACGGTTGGCGCATACAAAGCACCCTCTCGACGATTTCCATGAAGCAAACGCGCACCTTGAGCGATCGCTTCGTTGACTCTTGCCTCGAATAAGCGCGCCGCTGACTCATCGATCACGGTACCCATATCGTTTTGAGGATT
>JALQWJ010000302.1 GCA_023258775.1 Burkholderiaceae bacterium
CTCGTTGTAAGCCAGGTGGTTGTCTTTTAACCAGCGCTCGGAGTCACTCGCATCATGATCAAGTGGGTGGAAATCAACCCGCAAATAGTCTTTCCATGCTGCTACGTTTCCGCGCAACAAGCCGTCACGTGCAAACAAATGTTTCCAACAACTCGCCCAGGTGGACCACTTAAAAAGGGCAGCATCCCGATATAGGTTGTTGATCGTTTGCCTGAATACGTCACTTAGAAAGGTAAAGGTCACAAAACGGTAAGTTCGCAGCCGCCATTGATGATCGCCACCAATTGCTTTGTAAACATCAAAGGCAATGGCTCTGTGCTCAGCTTCTTCGGCGCTATGCCATAGCCACAGGGTTTTCAATCGTTCGTCTGCACCTTCGAGGGCTTCGGGGTGCTTCATTAACCAGGAAGCAAAAACTGCTGTGAAATGTTCGGTAGCAGCGGTTGCGCCGACGTGATTGCGAGGGTTGATGCCAGCATTGGCTTTGATGCGAGCAGCAGCACGCCTCTCAAAGGCATTGTCAAAGCCTTGGCGTTCCAATTGCTTATTGTAGAGGCCGTGCAAGTGTCGATGGGTAGCCTCTTGTCCGATAAACCCTTTGATTTCGGGTTCGAGTCGAGCACGATCGGCATCGCTCATAAGCGGCAGTGCCTGCTTGAGTGAGTCAATGAAGTACTGCTCACCAACCACAAAGCTCATTGAAAGCGCATTAAAAAAAGCGCTGCGGAACGCGTCTCCGCCATTCCAGCGCCGCTCAAAGGGCTGGCTTAGGTCAATTAAAAGGCGCCGAACAACAAGATCACTCATCAAAGACTCCACATCAAACCAAAACACTCACTACTGAATGTTACCCTAGAACGCTGACTAACGGTCAATATCCCTGAACTAACGGTTGTCACTTTCGGATGACAGTGCGCTTTGTCAAGGCGTACCAATGCATGTCAGCATCGTGCTGAATCTTACGAATTTCAATCGCATCGCCCATTTCCGATTCAATGGCACGATGTAAGACTTCGTCGCCAGGACTAGCCAGTAAAGGCGCACGATGATTGGAAAGTAACAATACTGCATCTGCGCTGAGTGCCCAATTCAGGTCGTGAGTGGCTGTCAACACGAGTTGCTTTCTTGATGCGCTACGACCCAGCCAAACGCTCAAACGCAGTTGATAACGGGGATCAAGATGCAAACTTGGTTCGTCGAGCAAAACCACTGGCGCATCGACCGCAAGGGCTCGCCCGATCAATACCCGTTGCCGTTCGCCTCCCGACAGTTGATCGACCGAGCGCCACCACAGTGTTTCAAGTCCCAGGGCTTCAATCCATGGCGCAGCTTTTGCGTCCAAACGCAGGTCTCGCTGATCACCCCAAGGCAGCCGACCAAGCGCAAGGACATGTGCGACAAGCCATCGGCCGCTAATCGATTCAGACTGCCCCATCCAGGCAATTAATTGGGCCCTTTGCTTTTCAGATCGTTCAGTAAGCGCTTGCATGGCAGAGAACTCAACACGACTGCCAGCAACAAACACACGACCACTTGCCTGCCTTAGCAAACCGGCAAGGCTAAGCATGAGCGTCGATTTACCCACACCATTGCCACCAATAACAGCGATCCAGCCAGCATGACATTCAAATGAAAAGGCACGACGAAGCGATGCAGCGCCCCTTGTGAGTACGAGGTCTTCGACCCTTAAGCGTAATGCGCAAGCTTGTCCACGAGTTGGCTTGTCGGTCGTTGCATCACTCAGCGAAGGCGCACTGGGGCTGGTGTGTTGATCTGCCAGTTGATCTGTGCTTGACCTGGTATCGCTAATGTTGATCATGGTGATCTGTTTAAGACCGTCTTTTCAGTAGTACGAGCAAAAACAGGCCCCCAATGACCGCTGTCAGCAATCCGGTTGGTATTTCGCGCGGCATCCAAAGTGTTCGCGCTAACAAGTCCGCTAGGCTAAGTAAGAAGGCTCCCCCAAGCGCAGATGCCAGCATCAGGCTTCGATGCATACCCTTGATAAAAGGTCGCACCATGTGGGGTGCTAAAAGACCAACAAAGCCGATCAGCCCCGTGTGAGCTACCACGATGGCTGTGCAAGCTGCCATAAGTAGCACAAGTCGGGATTGCTCTCTTGCCATGTTAAAACCTAAACTTGCAGCC
>JALQWJ010000303.1 GCA_023258775.1 Burkholderiaceae bacterium
AAGTGCAGTCAGGGTTGTGATGGTTTTGCCTGCACCTGGCTGAGCACCTAAAAGTAAATAGGGAGCTTGGGTCAGCCGCCATGCAGCGTCGCGCTGCCAGGGGCGAAGCGCACCAGGCGGGATGAGGTGATCACCTTCTTCTCGTGCTTGATTCATGGGATGCGGTGTTACAAAGGAGGCTGTGTCACCGTCTTTTGCAAGTAACGACGGATGAACAGGGGATTGATCGACAAGCCTTGCGCCCAGCTAAACCCCTCGATAGCGGTTAGGCTACCGAGGGTTTACATGCATCAAGCGGCCTGGTTATCAGCGTCGTTTGCTGAAAATTGCAGCCTTGAACGATCGATCCGACGCACGGCTGCCGAGGCATTAGCACCCCGTTCGATGCGCACATCACCTTTGCGAATGAGCCAAATGCGACCCAAGCTCAAACCCACACCACGGCTTTGGTTGTTATAACCATAACAGCCGATTTCAACGACGACATGATCGCCCCCGTGAATCTCTGAGGCTTCAGTGGGCGTCTCAGCAGGGCCCCATACACACTTGGGTTGATAGCCTGTCTTGGCACGTATGACCATTGCTTGCGGCACCCGAAAAGCAGGGTGCTTGAACGCGTACTCACCGTTTGGTGCGCGCTCATCGGCACGCCGCAAAGGATCGTGAGCGCCTGCAGGCAATTGATGGCTGCGAAACGTTTGCTGAATGACTTTGTCGCGCAACTCAATGAGTGCCGTTTGATCATCAACTTCAGTGATAAGAAAAAGAGCGCCATATTTACCCCCTGCGTTTGCATCAGGCTCGACAAGCGACGGGTAGGCAATCACCGCTCTAATCTCGATGGGATCGACGCGCTCCAAGGCAAATTGTGAGGCATTGGCCGCAGGCGTTGATCGTTGCACGGGCGTGCTTTGAATGGAGGATTTAAATCCAGACATCATTTTTCCTTTGAAAGTCGTAAAACATAGAACGAAGAAGAGAGATCATGAAAATTAGATCGTTAGCTCATAGCACCTCCTGCACAAAAAGAGCTCAGCCGGGCAAATGGACCGAGCAGGGCATAAGCGACAGGCTTGCGCTGAGGTTTGTGAGGCCTTAGCTATCCTTATCCGATCCAAGTAGAAAGCACCATCCATGCGCTGCACCTTGCCATGCTTGGCGAGATGCACAATGGGGATGCTTCGGTCTGTACTCGCACTACGTGCGCAGTGAGGAGCTCAGCAGGGATGTTTGGTGTGCCTGTGCGATCTCCAGCAGATGCTCTTTGGTAATTGTGGATGCCTTAGACAGCACTTTGCTTCGCACCTTGGGATTGCGAGAGCCTGTGGCAAGGGCTGAACGTTTGATTTGCTGCGCCTGGGCTGTGCTAACGGTGCGATGCTCACCGAGCCATTGGTCCAGATCTTCTTTGAAATAGAAGATGCGGCCCCGCTTTACAAACTTCGGTCCTGTGCCGCTGCAGCGCATCATCGCCAAGGTCTTAGGTGCCAGCCCTGCATAGCGCGCTGCATTGGCCGCGTCCATGCGTCCATCGGGGTACATCTGAATGGTGGGGATTGTGATTTGTAGATCCATCGCCAGCAACCTCAATACGTTAAAAGAACAGTTTTGACGTTAAGAGATTAATTGCATGTTGTCAAAACAACTACGTCATGTCATAATTAATTTGATGTTGCAAGAACTTTTGATGAAGAGGACATGATGAGTGAACCGAGACGCAAGGCAAAGCCTGGGGTCAACCGAACGGAAGTCTTCGGCTTTCGCATGGATCCACGTATGAAATATTTGAGTGAGCTTGCTGCCCGAAAGCAGCGTCGATCGCTTGCTAATTTCATCGAGTGGGCTGTTGAGACTGCCCTCGAGAACACCGTGATTGGCGAGGGCGAGAGCCTTTTGATGCAAGCCAAAAAGCTATGGGATGTAGATCCCTCAGACCGACTGCTAAGACTTGCGAAGCACTATCCCGACTTATTGACCTATGAGGAGCAAATGATTATCCGAATTATCGAGACGCATGCTTACTGGGCAGAGGAGGAGTCGCAAAAGGTCACATTCGAGATTAAAGGCAAAGTCAATCACGCCCTTGTGCGTGCCTGTTGGGATGAGATCAAAGCGCTGGCAAACGGCGAGGAAGGATCGCG
>JALQWJ010000304.1 GCA_023258775.1 Burkholderiaceae bacterium
GGTTCATGTGATGGGCGATCTTCTCGGCTCGATTGCTGCCCTTGTATCAGGACTCGTGATTTGGTTGACGGGTTTTTACCTGATCGATCCATGTTTATCGATGCTTGTCTGCGCGCTTTTGCTCCGCTCAACCTTGATGCTGCTGCGCGACTCGTATCGCATTCTGATGGAGCAGGTTCCGAGCACGGTCGACTTCAACCAAGTTGCGCAGACCCTGCTGGCTGATCCGAATGTCCTTGAGGTTCACAATTTGCATATTTGGGAGACCGCACCTGGACACATCACGATGACTGCCCACTTGCAGATTCAATCATTCGAGCAATGGCCTTTAACGCTAAGATCGATACAACAATTACTCAGAGAGCGCCATAACATTGATCACGCAACACTTCAGCCTGAACCTGCAGCATGACAAACTCAGAGTAAATAATATTATTTAGAATGATTCGGAGGAGATAGCAGAGCATGAACCCATCATTCCCACCCTTTGATTACGAGTCGGCGCGAACTAACTTTTCGTTTGCAGTTGCAGAAACGTTTAATTTTGCCTTTGACGTCGTTGGTCAACGCGCCCGAAGTGCTGACAAGACAGCCTTAATTGCGATCAACCGCGCGGGCGACCAGGTGAATTATTACCGCTATAGCGATCTTGAAAAGCAGTCCAACCGCTTTGCCAACGCGCTTCTTAAAATGGGTGTTCGAAAGGGCGATACGGTCTTACTTGTATTGCCTCGCATCCCTGCTTGGTACTTTGTCATTTTGGCATGTACAAAAATTGGTGCGATTGCAATGCCAGGTACCAACCAACTCAAAGCCAAGGATCTTGCTTATCGGATCGATCGTTCTGATGCAAAGCTTGCCGTGGTTGCCAGTCAGCATGCGTCTGCTATCGAGTCGATTCAGGCTGAATGTCCAAGCCTTAAGCACCGTATTTTGGTCGGCGAAGCGCGACCGGGTTGGGAACACTTCGAATCACTTTGTGCTAATGCAAGTGATCAATTCGATCGTGCTTCGATTGAGCCAACGCGCGCTGATGAAAGCATGCTGATTTATTTCACCTCAGGCACAACCTCCATGCCCAAAATGGTAGCTCGCGACCATGCTTATGCGCTTGCTCACGGGATTACCGCTCGGTATTGGCAAGACCTTCAAGAGTCCGATGTGCACTGGACACTTACCGACACCGGATGGGCTAAGGCGGCCTGGGGCCTGTTGTATCCGCCCCTTCTCGCTGGCGCAACAATTGTGCTTTATGACGGTGACGGTTTCGATCTGGCCATGCACTTAAAGATCATTGCTCAACATCGAGTGACTACCTTTTGTGCCCCGCCCACCATTTATCGCATCATGGCTAAAGCTGATCTCACCGGTGCTGATTTCAGCTCCTTGCGTCATTGCTTTGGTGCTGGCGAGCCGCTCAATCCCGAAGCGATGCGTGCCTGGAAGCAGGCAACCGGCTGCGATATTTATGACGGTTATGGGCAGACCGAAACCATCAATATCGTTGCTAATTTTCCAGGTATGGCCATTCGACCCGGATCGATGGGAAAGCCCTGTCCCGGACTGATTGTTGATGTGATTGATGATGAGGGGCAGATTTTGCCCCCGAACGAAGTGGGCCATATTGCGGTCAAAATCACCGACCCTTATCCGCCAGGACTATTTCGAGGCTACTATCGAGACGAAGCGACCACGGCAAAGGTATTCCGTCATGGTTGGTATTACACGGGCGATACCGCAACCCGGGATGAGGACGGCTACATTTGGTTCGTCGGACGATCAGACGATATCATCTCATCGTCGGGTTACCGCATTAGTCCCTTTGAAGTGGAGTCAACCCTTATTGAGCATCCAGCGGTCGCCGAGGCTGCGGTGATCGCTAAGCCTGATCCAATGCGCGGTGAGATCGTCAAAGCTTATATAACCTTAACGCAAGGCTTCAGCCCAAGCGATGAACTGGCCAGTGAGATCCAAGATTTCGTAAAAGAGCAAACGGCTCCCTACAAATATCCCAGAGAGATCGAGTTTCGCGAAAGCTTACCGAAAACCATCTCTGGGAAAATTAGACGTGTGGCTTTGCGCGAAGAGCGGTAAATGCTGTGCTCCTAAAGTGCTTTGATCACCGCTTGGCAAACTTCCG
>JALQWJ010000305.1 GCA_023258775.1 Burkholderiaceae bacterium
CAAAACCTGTGCTGTTAAGGCCCCTGGCTTTGGTGATCGTCGCAAGGCCATGCTCGAAGATATGGCTATCTTGACTGGCGGTGTTGTGATTTCCGAGGAAACCGGCATGACGCTGGAAAAAGCCTCACTGCAAGACCTCGGCCGTGCAAAGCGTATTGAGATCGGCAAGGAAAACACCACCATCATCGATGGCGCAGGCGACGCAAGCAACATCGAAGCCCGCGTTAAGGCGATCCGCGCACAAATCGAAGAGGCCACTTCCGACTACGATCGCGAGAAGCTTCAAGAGCGTGTAGCCAAGCTTGCAGGCGGCGTTGCAGTCATCCGCGTCGGTGCAGCTACCGAAGTTGAAATGAAAGAAAAGAAAGCCCGCGTCGAAGATGCCTTGCATGCAACCCGTGCTGCGGTTGAAGAGGGCATTGTTGCTGGCGGTGGCGTTGCGCTCTTGCGTGCTCGTGGCACAACGAAGGTAACCGGCAGCAACCCCGATCAAGATGCTGGTATCAAGATTGTGATGCGTGCTGTTGAAGAGCCCCTGCGCCTTATCGTTGCGAACGCAGGCGATGAGCCCAGCGTTGTCGTTGCCAAAGTCCTCGAAGGCAAAGGTAATTATGGCTATAACGCCGCCAACGGTAGTTACGGCGACATGCTCGAAATGGGCGTGGTTGACCCCACCAAGGTAACCCGTACAGCACTTCAAAACGCTGCGTCGGTTGCCGGTTTGATGCTCACAACCGATGCCATGGTCGCTGAAGCGCCTGATGACAAGCCTGCTGCTGGCGGCGGTATGCCAGGTGGCATGGGTGGCATGGGTGGCATGGGCGGCATGGACATGTAAAAACCCTTATGTGAGACCCAGTGTCTTGCAATGTTGGGTTGCTGATCAAACCTACCGGTTTGAGCAGCTCCCAACGACAAAAAGCCTGGTCAAAAGCCAGGCTTTTTTTTTGTGTGTTTGCTTTTTCTTTTTTGCTATTGACTTACCCGCCCAACCGCTTCACCTGCCTTCCTTAAACAAACACCTTTCATTGATCGCTAGCAAACCTCAAGATCAAGCAGTCATGCGTGCCCCGAGGCGGATCAGCAGTGGAAACCGTTACTATCGGGCCTCGGCGTTTAGCAAGAGGATTCACAATCGATGGCAAAGGTACAGGTCAAACAAGTCGTTAAGGACTTTGGTCAGACAAAGGTACTGCGCGGTGTTGACATCGCCATTGAGGACGGCGCATTTTGTGTCTTGGTAGGACCCTCCGGTTGCGGCAAGTCGACCCTCTTGCGACTGATTGCCGGGCTTGAGGAAATAAGCGCAGGTGAGATCCTCATCGGGGATCGCGTGGTGAACAAAATTCCACCCAAGGATCGCGATATCGCGATGGTGTTTCAAAACTACGCGCTTTATCCCCACATGACTGTCGCGCAGAACATGGGTTTTTCACTCAAGCTTGCGGGTCAGGCTAAACAGGACATCGCATCTCGCGTGAAAGACGCTGCGCTGATCCTCGGTTTGGAAGCGCTTCTCGATCGATATCCACGCCAACTGTCCGGCGGACAACGACAACGTGTTGCGATGGGCCGGGCGATTGTGCGCAATCCCCAGGTGTTTTTATTCGATGAACCGCTTTCGAACTTAGATGCGAAGCTTCGAGTGCAGATGCGGGCCGAGATCAAAGAATTGCATCTCAGGCTGCGCACCACCGCCATCTACGTTACACACGACCAAATTGAAGCCATGACCATGGCCGACCAGATTGTGGTCATGAACGACGGCATCATTGAACAAATCGGTGCTCCATTGGAACTTTACGATCGACCTGCAAACCCCTTTGTTGCGAGCTTTATTGGTTCGCCAGCGATGAATCTTCTAGAAGCCGAACTTGAAGTGTCGAATTTCATTGCGCTTAGGGGTGCTAGCCGATGGACTGCTCCACCGGTTCAAGCAAACGATTTGGCTGGGCACCGGTCTATTCGACTCGGTATACGCCCAGAACACTTGCAGCTTTGCTCCCCGGATCAAACCCAGGCGCTTCGTGGCAGGATCACCGTGATCGAACCCACGGGTGCAGACACGCTTGTTCATGTCAAAACCGAAGCAGGCGATTTGGTGGCTTTATTTCGCGAGCGTCATGCCTTCGAGGTTGG
>JALQWJ010000306.1 GCA_023258775.1 Burkholderiaceae bacterium
CTGGGCGCGCCAATGCGGCATTTGATCGCGCAGCCATCGCTGGATATCGTCGGCCAATTCCTGAAAGAACGTGCTCGTCGTTCTGCCACAGCCTGGACATGCAACAACCATTGGCGTGAAAGCGCGCAAACCCATTGTTTGCAACAACTCCTGCGCCACGATAACCTCCTTGCGCCGATCACCACCTGGCTCGGGTGTGAGCGACACGCGAATGGTGTCGCCAATACCTTCTTGCAAGAGGATGCCCATCGCCGCGCTTGAGGCAACAATTCCCTTGCTACCCATGCCAGCTTCTGTAAGCCCCAAGTGCAGCGATTGATCGCAACGTGATGCGAGCGACCTGTACACGGCAATCAGATCTTGGACGCTTGAAACTTTTGCCGACAGACAGATTTGTGCAGCATCCATCCCCAGACGAATCGCAGCCTCCGTACTCTCGAGTGCCGAGGTTACAAGCGCTTCACGCATCACCGCCGATGCTTCCCAGGGCCTTTCACGCTTAGCGTTCATGTCCATCAGTCGCGCAAGCACTGCCTGATCCAAACTCCCCCAGTTCACCCCGATCCGGACCGGTTTATCCCAGCGAAGCGCCGTGTCGATCAGCGACGCGAAGTGATTATCCCTTTTCGATCCGGCACCAACATTGCCAGGATTAATACGGTATTTCGACAGCGCTTGTGCGCAATCGGGAACCTCTTGGAGCAGCTTATGGCCGTTGTAATGAAAGTCGCCGACTAAGGGAACATCAACACCCATGCGGTCGAGCTGCTCTCGAATTGCGGGGACGGCTTTTGCGGCCTCCATGGAATTAACCGTGAGCCTGACAATCTCAGAGCCCGCCGCAGCAAGTTCCTTGATCTGGATCGCTGTTGAAATGACCTCGGCCGTGTCGGTATTCGTCATCGACTGCACGACAACCGGAGCATCACCGCCAATTCGAACCTCACGACTTCCCCAGCGCAATAGGCTTTGCAGCGACTTACGTCGTGAAAGACTCGACGCCTGCGTTGGCGTTGGGACCGACTGCGACGGGACAATAGCATTAGGATGTAGATGGTTCATGCTTAAAAAACCTGCTGCGAGAAGACTTCGCTATTGTCTTCCGAAAAAGTGGACAAGTACCACCGCACTTGCAAGAATTAAGCAAAACCAGGCAAAAACACTGCCGGAACCGCCATGAGCAAAGCCAAGCAAACCCTTTGGTTTGATCCTTCGGTCATCAATATCAGCATGCAAGTCCGCGATCCGATGCCTGTAGTCTTCCGGTAGTAATTGTTCGACCATGTCGCGCTGATCGATACCGAGGCGGCGTGCGTAGGCAAATAGGACTGAGCGTACAAAGGCCGCGCCTGGTAAAGCCTGCCAGTCACCTGCTTCGAGACTTTCAAACTGTTTGGCGCTCAGTCCAAGGCCTTGAGCCATCTCGTTGGGACTAATGCCTAGCTTTTGGCGACGATGCCGCAGGTCGAGCATACTTTGGAAAGGTGTATCCACGTCCCGACTGTCCTCAGCGAGCACTTACAACCCTAAGCTTGGTGCAGACCTCCAATTGTCTAGCCAAGCGTCCGATGATTTAGCTAATGGTCCGGTGGGCAAGACTCGGACGCCGCTTTGTTATATTAATTACTTCCCCTGCAAGTTGACCGCAGGCCGCGTCAATATCATCACCCCGCGTCTTTCGAATGGTCGCAGTAATGCCCGCCTCAAGCAAACGCTCACCAAAACGCCTGATTTGCGCAGCGTCGCTTCGTTGCAAACTTGATCCCGGGAAGGGATTGAATGGAATCAAATTCACCTTCGATGGCATGCTTTGCAGCAAATCAACCAGTGCCTCAGCTTGCTCAAGACTATCGTTGACGCCTTTCATCATGGTGTATTCGAAGGTTATGAAATCCCGGGGGGCGTACTTCAAATAGGCTTGGCAAGCGGCCATCAATTGCGCAAGCGGGTACTTCCGGTTCAAAGGAACTAATCGATCGCGCAGTGCGTCATCGGGTGCATGAAGCGAGACAGCAAGCGCCACGGGACAATCTTGCGCGAGCCGATCAATCATGGGCACCACCCCCGATGTACTGACCGTAACGCGACGGCGCGATAAACCGTAGGCATAGTCAGAGAGCAGAATACGCAAGGCCTCGA
>JALQWJ010000307.1 GCA_023258775.1 Burkholderiaceae bacterium
AGCCACATGCAAGCTTGATGCTATGGTGTCGATAATCGATGCTTAATTGATAACAAGTAAGCAACAGTGGCACCAAGCACAAAAAACAGGATTGCTGATGCAACCTGCAGTATCTCAAAACCAAACCGTCCTAGCACCGGTGAGCCGAGCGCAACACCTAACGATTGACCTGAGAAAAGACCCGCAGCAAAAGCCGCGATCCCGGTGCCTCTCGCATGAGGCGACATCTGGGTTGCCTGCACCTGCAAGGTGTTATGAACCATGAAAAACCCCAGTCCCATCATTGAACAAAACACCAACTCGATGGGCCACAGGCGACCACCTACAAAAAACATACCAATCGCAAATAGCGCTGATCCGCCAATCAGAAGACCACGCTCGCCGAGCGCTCTAATAAGGTACGGTGCAGCAAGGCTGTAGCACACGCCTCCAACGCCAAAACCCGCTGCTGCGAGTCCCGACTGCCAAAGGCTTAGATGATATTTAATATGTAACCAACTCGGTACGTAGGCAAAAGCGCTATAGACAAATAAACCCTCTAGAAAGACAACCGTAAGGATGACGCGGGCCCAAGAGATTCTCAGAACCGACGCAAATTGAGTAACGATTGAGCTTACTGTTGGTCTTGGCCCTCGGCTGTCTGTGAGAGTAAGTTGGTCTGTCGTCGAAGTGATATGACTCGTAGCGCTGGTTTGAACATCCCAATCAGCTAAAGCTTTTACAGATTTTAAAACTTTATTACTGGATTTTGATTCAATCACTAGGAGGATTGATACAATGATGAGAGCCAGCGTGGGTAAGGCAAAGCTAAGGCGCCAGCCGATAGTGTCTGCCATCACACCACCTGCGACTTGTCCAAAAACAGCGCCTGCTGTTGAACCAGTCATTAACTGCGCAAGTACCGCTTGACGAGCGCTATACGGTACCGAATCGCCGATCCAGGCCAGCGATAGCGGTATCAACGCGGCGCAGGCAGCCCCTGCGATAAATCGAAACAAAAGTAACTGGGGAAGGGTGGATGCAAGCATGCAGGTTGCCGAAGCGAGTGCTGCTGCGATGGTGGCATAACGAATCCAGCGCAGCTTGCCGGCGTAGTCTCCCATCGGACCATGAATCAACTGAAAGAGACCGTAAGCAATGCTAAAGCTTGTAATCACATAGGCAACTTCGCCGATTGAGCGATTAAGTTCGGAGGCAAGCTGAGGTAGCATCGGATCGCATAAGCGGACCGATGTCTGGCTTGCGAAAGCACCCAAAGACAGCGTAAGCAGGGTACGACGGTGATTCAAGTTATCGGGCGCTGTCTCTCCATGATCAGTCGCTTTCATTAGGTAGCAACGCCGCCAACGCCTGCTCCGCCGCAAACATAAAGGACCTGCCCGGTAACAAACGCACTATCTTCACGCATAAAAAACGCGACAGCTGCAGCAACGTCATCGGGCTCGCCCATTCTTCCGACAGGTATATTATCTAGAATCTGTCGTGTTCTTGGAGAGTCGGGTGGATTGGCTTGCTTGAAAAGCTCGGTGGCGATGGGTCCAGGGCCGATGACATTGCTGGTAATGCCAAGCCTGCCTAATTCCAGCGCCCATACACGCGAAAGACCGATCAGGCCGGCCTTGCTTGCAGCGTAGGCGCTTCTTAGGGTTTTTCCAAGTGCTGCGCGTGATGAAATGCTCACGATGCGCCCGAAACCTGCTTCGGTCATACCGGGCAACAAGGCCTGTGTGCATTGCATCGCACAGCGCAGATTCAATGCAATGACACGATCAAATTGTGCAAGGCTTTGTTCTTGGGCGGTTGCGGCTTCGACCGTGCCTACGTTGTTGAGTAAGCGTGTGATTGGTCCATGTTTGAGCGCTTCTTCCAGCGCCTCAGCGGTCTGGTTGGGGCAGGATAGGTCGGCACGAATGCCATCACCTTCGCGGTCGATGACGATTACCTCATAACCCTCAGCCATGCAGCGTTGGGCGCTGGCTTTGCCAATGCCATTGGCACCACCTGTAATTAGGACGCGATGTTTCATGGTGTTGCGCTCCAAGTTATTGTTTCAACAAAGTTTTCTTTGTTGGTATTGTAGGTGCGATTAGGCAGGCGGCTGGTCGCTTCAAGTCTCAATACGGG
>JALQWJ010000308.1 GCA_023258775.1 Burkholderiaceae bacterium
GTTTGATTAGTAGAGAATTTATCTATAACGATCTAGTGAGAGCGACATTAATACTTGTTATAATTGCGTCGCTCTAACCGACTGAGCTAATTCGCCGTGTGTGCTAACACTAACTTTCGTGGTGACTTGAGCAGGTAGTCTCAAATGCGGATGCAATTGCCGTCATTGTTAAGATTCACTTAAGCTTTGATGCCTAAGCTAGTGAGCATGGAAACCTTGACTCGCTTTAGGCAAAGCATGTTTGTAAAACTGATAGCGACTATGGCGCTGTTCTTTATGCTGCTTTTGACAGTAAACGACGCGACAGCCTCTCCCAGTAGAGCTATGCCTAAACAGTCACCTGCATCTGCCCTTTATAAAGATGAGTGCGGAAGCTGTCATCTTGCGTTTGCACCATCCCTTGCACGTACAGAGGACTGGCTTCGAATCACTTCGAGCTTGAGTCGACACTTTGGGTCGGATGCGAGCGTATCGCCTCAATCACTAGCGATGTTGGAGACATACTTCAAAACGTACGGATCAAACCGTGAGAAGTATAAGTTTGCGCCTGGTTCACTGCGCATTAGCGATTCGCCCTGGTTTCAGCGCAAGCATCGAAAGCAGCGCCTCGCAGAGGCCATAGGCATAAGGACGACTTCGATCCGCGCTTGGAGCGACTGTATGCAATGCCATGCACAAGCGGATAAAGGCTATTTCGACGATGATGATGAAGACGATAAGCGACGTTGATTGCAATAAACCTCGGTGGGTGAGTCGTGCCTGGTTTGCCAGCGCAGCCTATCGGCTTGGCCATGCCGCCATTGGCCTTTCAGTTGTGATCGCCTATTTGACGGCACAAAGCGAGGTCTGGCGGCTTGCGCACATATTAAGTGGGTATGTAGCCGTGCTTGGCATGCTGCTCCGAGTTGCCATAGCACTGCTTGGGCCGATTGAGTATCGGCTTGCCGCACTTCGGATCCGTTTATTTTCATCTTCTCGACAACTTTTCGGTTTGATCTGGCCTAATAAGAACGATCTCACCCACGCATGTGTTGGGCGGAACCGATTGATCAGGGCGACACGCTTTGTCAGTGTTATGGTGATGACGTTAATTTATCCAGTACTCGCCCTTGTCACGGTAATGGGTTTGACGTTAGATTTTCAACTTCTATCGGGATCCGTTGTGCTTGAGGAGTTAATCGCAGCTGCACACCGATGCGCTGGCGAGATACTTTTTGTGACGGCGATGCTTCACCTTAGCTTAGTAGTCGCTATAAGAATTGGATTGGGACAAGGGTCAATAAAACATATGGGTATTTTGCGTGCGCGTTCTTTTGATTGAGGACGATGAGCTTCTAGGAAAAGCGCTAAAAGCAGGACTTGAGTCCCAATCCTTTCAGGTTGATTGGGTACGCGACGGCGAGGCAGGTTTGCTTGAATTTGTACAGCAAAATCATCAAGCAGTCGTACTTGATCTCAGCCTACCCAGGCGTGATGGTATTGAAGTCCTTGAGCAAGCAAGGGGGCGTGGCGTTAAGACGCCGGTCTTGGTCCTGACGGCGCGTGACCAGTTAGAGCAAAAAGTCAAAGGACTTCACGCGGGGGCTGATGACTACCTGGTCAAGCCGATTGATTTACTCGAGCTTGGAGCGCGGCTTCACGCAGTAATTCGAAGAGTCTACGGCAATTCAAGCAATGCACTCGAGGCTCAAGGCGTTAGCCTTGACCCCGTCGCTCGCACTGTCCAGTGTGACGGAAGAGCTGTGTATCTCACTGCAAGAGAGTTTGAGTTGATTCAGGCATTGATGATCGCAAAAGGAAGAATCCTTTCGCGTGAGCAGCTTGAACAACATCTATACCAGTGGGGATACGAGGTCGACAGCAATGCGATCGAAGTGCACATTCACCACTTGCGACGCAAGCTAAAGAGCAAGTTGATTGTGACGGTTCGTGGCCTCGGGTACACCATTCGAGGCAATGTCGGATGAAAGCCGTTTTTAGTACCTCATCGCCATCCATGCAGTCTCGGCTGCTGATGCAAACCATTGGCATTGTGGTGGGAGTATGGTTCGGCGCAGTCGGCATTGTTTGGTGGGATACACAGCATGAATTAGACGAATTA
>JALQWJ010000309.1 GCA_023258775.1 Burkholderiaceae bacterium
CATGACGATTGTTCTTTTGATCAAGCCAGCCGGCCTGTTCGGTACCCAGAAGTAAAGCACCATGGCCAATTCTGTTCAAAAATCCATCACCTCGTCATCCAAGCTTGCCTCGCCTGCTTCACAGGACGACCCGCTGACAAGTTCACCGGAAAAGTCCTTATGGCTCGCATTTACGCTGATGGTTGCTTTTTTTGCGATTGCGCCGATTTGGGTCTACCCGGTCTTTTTGATGAAAGTAATGTGTTTTGCGCTTTTTGCCTGCGCATTTAATTTGCTGCTTGGATTTGGTGGTTTTTGGGTATCGCGGGCTACGGCGCAGCTCATTCGGCAAAAGTTTGGGGCTGGAACCCTGAAATCGCTATTCTTTTCGGCACGCTTTGCGCAACAGTTTTATCGATCATTGTTGGATCTTTAGCGATTCGCCGGCAGGGTATTTACTTTGCGATGATTACCCTAGCCCTGGCGCAAATGATTTTTTTCTTTTGTTTACAAGCACCTTTCACTGGGGGTGAAGATGGCATCCAGGCTGTACCACGAGGCCAACTTTTCGGGATAATTGATCTCGGCGATAACCATCGCATGTACATGTTTGTGCTTGCCATCTTTCTCGCTGGTTTTCTGTTCATATGGCGCGTCGTTCATTCTCCCTTTGGACAAATTCTGAAGGCGATACGTGAGCATCAGGATCGAGCAACCTCCCTGGGTTACGACACGGACCGCTTCAAGCTACTTGCCTTCGTGATTTCCGGTGCACTCGCAGGCACGGCCGGGGCTATGAAATCGCTTGTGTTTCAACTTGCATCGCTGACAGATGTTCACTGGAGCATGTCCGGGGAGGTTGTGCTCATGACTCTGGTAGGTGGTATGGGCACCTTGTTCGGGCCGGTGGTTGGGGCCGCAGTAATTGTCACCATGCAAAACTATCTTGCTCAGTTAGGTGCTTGGGTCACCGTTGTTCAAGGTGTTATTTTCGTGGTGTGTGTGCTGGCGTTTCGACGAGGAATCATCGGCGAACTCGCCAACGCGCTGAAAAAGCCGCTTTAACGCTAACCCATACGCTTATTGTTTTCAGTCCAAACTGAATGTAAGCACCAAGTAGCTGGCAGGAGTATCCCAAACGGACGCTGGAAAATTTGATGTTGTCATCATCGGGGCCGGTGTCATGGGTGCTTCGACCGCCTTTTGGCTCAAGCGCAGCGACCCCCAACTGCGTGTTGCATTAATTGACCGCGACTATTCTTTTTCCCAAGCATCTTCAAGTCTTTCTGCCAGTTCGATTCGGCAGCAGTTCACAGCGCCAGTTAATATTGCGCTTTCTCAATTTGGTATAGATTTTTTGCGTCATGTGTCGGCCTACTTGTCTTGCGAAGGCGAAGCGGTTGACTTGGGACTGACTGAGCCAGGCTATCTTTATCTCGCCAGCACACGACAGGCGAGGCAACTTCATAAGGCATGGTCGATTCAGATGCGTCATGGCGCTCAAGTCGAACTGTTATCCGCTCCAGATTTGAGAAGGCGATTCCCATGGATTAACACTGACGGTATCGAGCTTGGTGCGCTTGGCATTGATGGCGAGGGCTGGTTTGACGGGCCTGCACTGCATCAGGCGTTTTTGAAAAAGGCACTCAAGCTCGGTGTGATTAAGATTCAAGCAGAAGTAGTAGGGCTTCAACGCGAGACGAGCCTTTCCCCACCGGAGCAAGGCCATCGAAGGTCAAAGCAAAAGATTCGATCAATTGTATTGAACGATGGCAGGCAGATACATAGCGATATTTATATCTGTGCCGCGGGCGCATGGTCAGGTCAGTTGTTAAAGACAGCCGACATTGAGCTTCCCATTGTTCCAGCGCGAAGAACTGTCTTTGTTTTGTCCTGCCCTGTTCAACTTCCTGACTGTCCACTCATCATTGACAGCAGCGGGTTCTGGTTACGCCCTGAAGGAAAGTTTTTCATCGCAGGCATGCCGCCGCAGCCTGCCGCACAAACGAGTGAGCATGAGCCCCTGGTGCCGGATTATCGTGAATTGGATGAGGCGCGATGGGCGCTACTTGCTCACCGAATACCAGCCTTTGAGGCAATGCGGATCGAAAGCGCTT
>JALQWJ010000030.1 GCA_023258775.1 Burkholderiaceae bacterium
AGAGATCTCGCTTTATCGCTCGATAGCAAAATTCAGTTCATCGCTTTTAACGCGATTCGAGACGCCGTCGAGGTTCACCGTGCCAAGGCCGCTGCCGCGGTTGTGATTGATGTTCAGACTGGTGAGCTGCTTGCGCTGGCGAATTGGCCAAGTTACAACCCCAATCAACGCAGCCACCTCTCGGGCGCTCAGCTGCGCAATCGGGTGATCACCGATATTTTCGAGCCGGGCTCCACAATGAAGCCCTTCACCACGGCGCTCGCACTAGATTCAAACCGGGTGCGTCCGGAGAGCACCTTTAATGTCGCACCGGGCCGCATGACGATTGGCAGCCATACGATTAACGACGCCCATGCTTATGGTGTGCTGACCGTTGAGCAAATCCTGCAAAAGTCATCCAACGTGGGCACGGCGAAGATGGCCTTGCAAATGCCGCCCCAGGAAATGTGGCAGCTTTTCACACAGGTCGGTTTTGGTCAGGCACCAGACATCGGTTTCCCGGGTGCTGTGGCAGGCCGTGTTAGGCCGCATCGCGGCTGGAAACCGATCGAACAGGCAACCATGTCATACGGACACGGGATTTCGGTTTCGCTCTTACAGTTGGCGAGGGCTTATTCGATTTTTGCCCGTGATGGTGAACTAATTCCAGTGACGATGCTTAAACACGCTGAGCGGGTCGATGGTGAGACGGTGATTCGAAAAGATACCGCCAAAGCAGTGCGTCATATGCTGGAGTTGGCAGCTGGCCCCGGTGGCACCGCACCCCAGGCGCAAATCCAGGGGTATCGTGTTGCAGGCAAAACCGGTACGGCACACAAACTGGAAAACGGGCGCTATGCCAACAAGTATGTGGCCTCCTTCGTCGGTTTTGCACCTGTGTCAGATCCTAGGATCATTATTGCAGTCATGGTTGATGAGCCATCAGCCGGCAAGTACTATGGTGGTCTGGTCGCAGCCCCGGTGTTTTCGCGTATCGGCGGCGAAAGCTTGCGAGCCCTAAGGGTGATGCCTGATGCCAATATGCAGGCCTTTGTGCCCAAGGCAGGACAGATTAATCTGCAGCCGGCTCAGGAACCCGCACCGCCTGCGGTCGCCGTTCCGATAGAAAGCGCCGCGGCGCCTGCCAGCACTGAGGGCACCGATGAGGGGTCACAAACCCTTTTGGCGAGTCGAGGAGCAAATAAGCGATGACGCCACGCGCTTGCCCACCGCTCGAACTGACATCGGTGTTGAACTGGCTCAGGCGAAAGTCTGCACCAGGGGCCAAGTTGCGCTCGGATAGCCGAATGGTGCATACGGGTGATATTTTCTTTGCACTTCCAGGTTTACGTCGTCAAGCGCAGTCGTATGTGGGCGATGCGCTCAAGCGCGGTGCAAGTGCTGTACTTTTGGCTGATAGTCAGCTTGAGATCGGAGTCGAGGCTGGGGTCGAGGCCGGGGTTGAGATCGGAGTCGAGGCTGGCGTCGAGGCCCCCTTGTTGCCTGTTGCAGATCTTGCCTCGTTTGCGGGCGAGCTTGCAGCCGCCTACCTTAACTATCCGTCCCGCCGTCTTCCGGTTATCGCAGTCACTGGCACGAACGGTAAGACCAGTGTGTCACACTGGATCGCACAGGCCTGGTCCAAACCTGCTGCAGTGATCGGTACACTTGGTGCGGGTCTCATGGGTGCTGCTCAGCCGCTCGAGGCTTTCGGATTGACAACGCCCGATGCTGTGCGTCTGCAGCAAATGCTCGGTGATTTTGCCGAACAAGGCGCAAGTCTCATCGCGATTGAAGCCTCATCAATCGGTTTGGATCAGGGGCGCTTGCAAGGCCTAGAGCCTGCAGTTGCGGTCTTCACCAATCTAAGCCGAGATCACCTCGACTATCACGCCGATATGCATGCGTATGCGCAGGCAAAAGCGCGTCTCTTTGCAATGCTTGGTTCAGCTCGTGCCAGCGCTGCTCAGGCGCAAGCGGTCATCAACATTGATGATGTTTGGGCGCGAGTGATGATCGAAGCCTGTCCCCCGGGTTGTCCGCTGTGGTTTTACAGCGTACAAGATGAGCCAGACGCAGCCAAAGCTTTAGCGTCTCAACACCAGGCGCACTTGCTGTGGGCCCGTCACGCCCCAGCGGATCATCAGTCAGGCTTGCAATGGGCGCGGTTTGAGCCCGGCAAGCCCAAGGCAGTCGACCAGGGCCAGTTGCAGCTGGGTCTTATGGGGCGCTTTAATGCCGCAAACGCCCTGGCGGTTGCCTGCACCCTGATGGCTTTGGGTCAGCGCACACAAGACGCTGTTCAATCGCTTGGCGCGCTCAAGCCTGTACCGGGCCGGATGCAATGTATGGGTACGGCACAAACACCTCTGGTGGTGGTTGACTACGCTCATACGCCTGACGCGGTGGCGCAAGTGCTTGTTGCCTTGAGGTCGGTTACCGAGCAACGTCAGGGTCGTTTGCACTGCTTGCTTGGTGCTGGCGGTGATCGCGATCCGGGCAAGCGACATGCCATGGGCGCTCTTGCCATCAAGGCATGCGACAGGCTTTGTCTGACTAGTGATAATCCGCGCGATGAAGATCCTCAAGTGATTTGCGAGGCCTTAAGACAAGGCGCAATCAATGTTTGCCCCGAGGCAGCGCATGACGCCAGACGATTGCTTGTTGACGTCGACCGAGGATCGGCAATCGATCACATCATTGCAAGCGCCGCTGCCTGCGATGTGATTCTGATTGCAGGTAAAGGACACGAAAGCTATCAGGAAGTGCGTGGTCATCGGCAGCACTTCGATGACAGTGAGCATGCCCAGCATGCTTTGAAAAGGCACTGGCCGCTTGAGGTCCGAGCCTGATGTTTACGCTCGCTCAAGCCCAGTCATGGATTAAGGACGCGAAACTTGTGGGCGATGCTGACCACAGGGTCGATCGGGTTTGCACCGACTCGCGCCAGGCCAAGTCGGGTGATTTATTTGTGCCTTTGGTCGGTGAACGTTTTGATGCGCATGCCTTTATTGGCCAGGTTATCGGCGCAGGCGTACGCGCTGTTTTAAGCGCTCAAAGCCTCTCGCCCGATGCCTTAATTGATGGGCAAATCCAACGTGGCGTGATCCATGGCTTGCAAGTGCCCGACACCACGACCGCTTTGCAGCAGCTTGCGGCAGGCTGGCGTCGAGAATTCTCCCTTCCTGTTATCGCGGTGACCGGCAGTAATGGCAAAACAACCGTCAAGGAGATGATCGCAAGCATCCTGAGGTTCGCCTACGGCGAGGCCGCGCTTGCAAGCCAGGGCAATCTCAACAACGGTTATGGCGTCCCAATGTCGGTTTTGCGACTGCGGGCTGATCACCGCGCGGCAGTGTTTGAGTTGGGTATCAATCAAGTCGGTGAAATGGCTCAACTTTGCCCGATCGCACAGCCCACGCTTACGCTTGTCAATAATGCACAGCGTGAGCATCAGGAGTTTTTGCATGGTGTTGAGGCTTCGGCGCGCGAAAACGGGGCTGCGATCAGCCAGTTGAAAGCCGATGGGATTGCGGTGTTCCCGGGCGACGATCAATGCGCGGCAATTTGGCAGTCCTTGGCAGGCAATCGTCACTGTGTTTGCTTTGGTTGGCAGGATCATTGGCCTGTTCATGCTACTGAACTGAGCCTAACAGGCTTTCGCTTGCACTGCCTCGGCGAACAGGCGATGGTAAGACTCCGTATCGCGGGTCGCCACAATATTCGCAATGCGATGGCAGCAGCGGCTTGCTGCCGAGCAATCGGGCTGAGTCTTGAGCAAATCGTCACGGGGCTGGAACAATTCGAACCTGTCGGCGGTCGTTTGCGGCAGATTCCCTTGCACGCACGGGCCCTGCTGATCGACGACAGCTACAACGCCAATCCCGATTCGGTACGCGCCGCGATTGATGTGCTTGCAAGCATGGCCGGCGAGCGTTTCCTGGTGCTTGGCGATATGGGCGAGGTTGGCGATCAGGGCGATGCCTTTCACGAGGAAGTCGGGGTTTATGCGCGCAGTTGCGGCATCGATCAATTGTGGTTACTTGGCGATGCCACCGTCCACAGTGCCAGGGGCTTTGGCGAACGGGCAAGGCATTTCGGTGATGATATTCAGGCTTTAATCGACGCGCTTGCCTCAGGGCTCGATCCCGACCATTTATCGGATAAGGCATCGGTATTGGTGAAGGGTTCGCGTTTCATGGCCATGGAACGGGTGGTCAAGGCGCTTACCGAAGATCAACATGTCAAGGTGCCCTTGTAATGCTGCTTGAACTTGCTCAATGGCTTGCCAAGGACATTCGCGCCTTTTCGGTCTTCAATTACATCACCTTGCGTGCTGCCCTGGCCACGTTAACGGCGCTCGCCTTTGGCTTGTTACTCGGGCCCTGGGTGATCCGAAGGCTAGCCGCGCTAAAAATTGGCCAGGCCGTGCGCGATGACGGGCCGCAAACGCATTTGGTGAAAAAGGGCACCCCGACCATGGGCGGTGCTTTGATTTTGCTGGTTTTGGGTTTATCGACCCTGCTTTGGGCGGATTTAGATAATCGGTTTATTTGGATCGTGCTCTTAGTGACCTTTGGGTTTGGATGGATCGGCTGGGTTGATGATTACCGCAAGGTGGTCCATCGTGATCCACAGGGCATGCCGGCAAGAGAAAAATACTTTTGGCAGTCCTTAATCGGCGTACTCGCTGCGGTATGGCTTGCCTTTGCAGTGCCCGCCCAAAGCAACAGCGAGGCCTTGAACCTCTTTTTGCGCTGGGTGGAATCAGGGCTGGACATGGATTTACCGCCCCGGGCCGACTTGATCGTGCCCTTTTTCAAAAATGTTGCTTACCCGCTCGGTGTGCTTGGTTTCATGATTCTGAGCTACTTCGTGATTGTTGGTACCAGCAATGCCGTCAACCTCACCGACGGCGCTGATGGCCTGGCGACGATGCCCACGGTCATGGTCGGAAGTGCGCTTGGGGTTTTTGCCTATGTGACCGGTCATGCGGTTTTTGCGAAGTATTTGTTGATTCCTCATGTACCTGGTGCGGGTGAACTGACGGTGTTTTGTGGCGCATTGGCAGGCGCCGGATTGGCATTTCTGTGGTTTAACGCCTATCCAGCCCAGGTCTTTATGGGCGACGTTGGCGCACTTGCGCTTGGAGGGGCTCTGGGCACGGTTGCTGTCATCGTGCGTCAGGAGATCGTCTTATTCATCATGGGCGGGGTCTTTGTTGCCGAGACGATTTCTGTGATGTTGCAGGTCGGCTGGTTCAAATACACCAAGCGACGCTACGGCGAAGGCCGGCGAATTTTTCGGATGGCGCCTTTGCACCACCACTTCGAAGTGGGTGGTGTGAGTGAGTCACAGGTGGTCGTGCGGTTTTGGATCGTGACCATGATGCTGGTTTTGTTTGGTCTTTCAACGCTTAAGTTGCGCTGAGATGAACACTGCCAGGCCAAAACAACAAAATACGGTGCAAAGCACCGCGCTGGCGACGATGCCGGCGATGCATCCGGCGGTGCGGCCCTTGATGGAGCCCTTACACTGGGCGGGGCAGCAAGTGCTCGTGCTTGGTTCGGGCGAATCAGGTCAGGCCATGGTCGCCTGGCTTTTACGTTGTGGTGCCAAGGTCAAGCTTGCCGATACCCGCAACAATCCACCGGGCGCAGCAAAACTGCTCGAAGACTACCCGCAGCTCACGAGCTGCTTTGGTCATCCGCAGCAATCCTGGCTTGATGATATTGATTTGGTGGCCTGGTCCCCCGGTGTGTCAATCGAGCAAGGCAGCGGCGCAGCGCTTGCGCAGTGGGCTCAGGCGCGAGGCATACCAGTCGCCGGGGAAATCGAATGGTTTGCGCAGGCGCTGGCAAGACTAAGACAGCGCGGCTATCAGCCTGCGCTTGTGGCTGTGACGGGCACCAATGGCAAAACGACCACAGTCAGTTTGCTCGCAAAACTTTGTGAGACCGCTAATCGACGAGTTGCCTTGGCAGGTAATGTTTCGCCTGCGGCCTTGCGCGCCTTGATTGATGCGCTCGATTTCGCCGGCCTAAACGCCGATGAATGGCATCGCGACACCCCACTTTCTGAGACGATCATCAATGCCTTACCGCAGGTCTGGGTGCTGGAGCTATCAAGTTTTCAGCTTGCGCTTTGCACCAGCTTGCAAGCCGATGCCAGCGCGCTGCTGAACCTAAGCGAAGATCATCTCGATTGGCATGCCTCGATGGATCACTACGCTGCGGCTAAACAGCAGGTCTTTCAGGCCTTGGGGATTGCGGTGTATTCGCGTGATGACCCGGCAACAGAGCCGAAGTCGCGGGCCGTGGTCAAGCGGGTAGGTTTTGGCCGATCCTTGCCGCAAAAGCTCGGCGATTTTGGTGTAGCGCAGTTACAAGGTCTGCAATGGCTGGTTGAGGCAGTTGCGCTTGAGGAGAGCGGCGGGCGCAAAAGGCGTATGGAGCCCGCACCTTTCAGGCTTAGGCCCCTAATGCCTGCCGATGCGCTACGTGTGCGCGGCCATCACAATCAAGCGAATGCACTTGCGGCGCTCGCTTTGGGACGAGCCATCGGATTGCCGATGGCGGCGATGCTCCATGGTTTGCGTCGATTTGAGGCCGGGCCACATCGTTGTGAAATTCTGCGCGTGATCAACGATGTAGCCTATATCGACGATAGCAAAGGCACGAACGTTGGCGCAACGGTGGCAGCCTTGCAAGGACTGGGCATGCCTTGTCATTTGATTGCAGGCGGGGTGGGTAAGGGCCAGGATTTTGCCGCTTTAGGCATGGCAATCGTTGAACACGCCTCCTCGGTTGCGCTGATTGGTGAGGCTGCTGATGCCATCGAAGCAGCGATTCGCCATGCGCTTGCTGCAAGCCCGTTAAGGCTTGCCAAGGGGCTCGAAATCAGCCGCCACAGCTGCCTCCAAGCAGCGGTACAAACAGCCTCGCAAGCTGCCAGAACAGGTGAGGCGGTACTCTTATCGCCAGCTTGTGCAAGCTTTGACATGTTTCGCGATTACAAGCACCGGGCAGCCATGTTTGCCCGCGCCATTGATGAGCTTAATGGGGTTATCGCATGAGACTGGCCTTGCAAGCGCGTCTTGCTCGGGCGATGAGCCTTTTTAGTGCCTCGCCGCAGTGGTTCGCTGGGGCTATGCCCTGGCGTGCGCGACCAAGTTCGCCTGCCGTTGCTTCGCGCGACCTGGGTCGGCAAACGAGCAGCCAGCCGATTGCCGCCGAACTCGATCACAGCATTCTTGCGGTGACGCTCGCCTTATTGTTCTTCGGTTTGGTGATGGTTTATTCGGCATCGATCGCTTTGCCTGATTCACCTCGCTTTGCCGCGTACAAGTCCTCGCATTTCCTGTTACGCCACGCTTTCGCAATTACCACGGGTCTGATTGCGGCCTCGGTCGTCTTTCGAGTTCCGACAAGAACATTGCAACGTCTTGCTGCGCCGATGTTTTTGCTCGGCTTGTTCTTACTCTTACTCGTCCTGATCCCAGGTGTTGGCAAGGTGGTCTACGGTGCGCGACGGTGGATTTCGCTGGGTGTAATTAACCTTCAGCCCTCAGAGCTCATGAAGGTCTTTGTGATTCTCTATGTTGCTGATTACACCGTTCGCAAGCAAGACTACATGCACCATTTCTCCAAGGGTTTTTTGCCGATGGGCACGGCTGTGGCGATGGTGGGTCTCTTACTGCTGCTTGAGCCAGATCTTGGTGCCTTCATTGTGATTGCCGCAGTGGCTATGGGCATACTTTTTCTTGGTGGTGTCAATGGCAAGCTCTTTAGTGGTTTGATTGTGATCGCACTCACCACATTTGCCTTGCTGATTCATTTGTCGCCTTGGCGTCGGGAGCGGATATTTGCTTATCTCGATCCTTTTGAACCATCGAATGCGCTGGGAAAGGGCTATCAGCTTTCCCACTCGTTGATCGCCTTTGGTCGAGGCGAATGGTTTGGTGTGGGTCTTGGCGGTTCCGTGGAAAAGTTGCATTACCTACCCGAGGCACACACTGACTTCTTGCTTGCTGTGATTGGTGAAGAACTCGGACTCGTCGGTGTGATCGCAACTATTTTGGGATTTTTGTGGCTGACCCGGCGTGCTTTTCAGATTGGACGACAGGCCATTGCAATGGAACGCTTTTACCCGGGACTGGTTGCCAAGGGCATTGCGCTGTGGATCGGCTCGCAGGCCTTTATCAACATGGGGGTGAACCTCGGATTGCTACCGACCAAGGGCTTGACCCTACCCCTGATGAGTTACGGGGGAACAGGCATTCTGGTCAATTGCGTGGCAATCGGGATCTTGCTAAGAATTGACCGCGAAAACCGTATCACCATGAGAGGGGGCAAGCTATGAGCCCATGCTTGATGGTGATGGCTGGAGGAACGGGGGGGCATGTGATACCCGGTCTTGCGGTGGCTGAACGTTTGCGCGCCCAGGGCTGGCGGGTCGTCTGGCTCGGTAATCCTTCGGGTATGGAGGCAACGCTCACCGAGCGTGCAGGCATTCCGATGCGACCCTTGGTTTTCGCAGGCCTGCGTGGCAAAGGCCTGGGAACCATGTTTTTGATGCCTTTGCGTTTATTGCGGGCGTTTGGTCAGGCCCTGGCTGCTTTGCGTGCTGAAAAACCCAATGTGGTCCTCGGTATGGGTGGTTATGTGGCTTTTCCCGGCGGGATGATGGCGAGCCTTCTCGGCCGTCCATTGCTCATTCATGAGCAAAACTCGGTCGCTGGTCTGACCAATCGTGTTCTGGCAAAACTTGCAGACCAGGTCTTTGAGGCCTTTCCAGGATCTTTTGGGCCGGCGCAGGCCAATCGGGCGATGTGGGTCGGCAACCCGGTGCGCGACGCCATCCTCGATCTGCCGCCCCCAGAGGAGCGCTATCGGCATCGACAGGGGCCACTTCGTTTGCTGGTGCTGGGTGGGAGCCTTGGTGCGCAAGCGATCAACGATTTACTGCCCAAGGCACTTGCACTGATCTCTCGTGCTAATCGACCCCGAATTGTTCATCAGGCCGGGGAAAAACATTTGCAAGCCTTGCAAAAGGCTTACCAGCAAGCCGAGGTAAACGCTCAGCTTGAAGCCTTTATCGGTGACATGGCCAAAGCCTACGCCGAGGCCGATCTGGTGATTGCTCGGGCCGGCGCGATGACCGTTTCGGAGGTTGCGGCGGCAGGCGTAGCGGCACTATTTATACCTTTCCCGCATGCTGTTGATGACCACCAAACCGGTAATGCCCAGTTTTTGGTGCAAGCTCAGGCGGCTTGGTGTTTTCAGCAGGATTGTTTCAGCCCCGAACAATTGGCCGATTTGCTGCAGGCACTCGACCGCCACAGGCTTTTGCAAATGGCGCTGGCTGCTCGTAAGGCGGCAAAACCCGAAGCGCTTGAGGTCTTGGTCAAAGCTTGCGCGCAACTTGTGACGAGAAAGCAGGAGGCGTGATGCGGCATAAGGTTCGGCATATTCACTTTGTGGGCATCGGCGGAGCTGGCATGAGTGGGATTGCTGAGGTGTTTTTAAATCTTGGCTACCAAATTTCAGGCTCGGATCTTTCCGCTTCCGTGGTCACTGAACGTCTCCAAGGCTTAGGTGCCAAGGTGGCTATTGGCCATGCGGCACAGCATATCGAGGGTGCTGATTGCCTTGTGCTATCAAGTGCCGTCAAGCCCGACAACCCGGAGCTCATTGCAGCAAGAGCAAGACGCATACCGCTTGTGCCACGGGCAATGATGCTGGCTGAGCTCATGAAGCTCAAGCAGGGCATTGCGGTGGCGGGCACCCATGGCAAGACAACCACCACCTCACTGGTTGCCTCGGTGCTTGCTGCAGGCGGTCAGGATCCAACCTTTGTTATTGGAGGCTTACTAAATAGCGCTGGTGTGAACGCTCGCCTAGGTAGCGGTGAGATGATTGTCGTTGAAGCTGATGAATCTGACGCGTCTTTTTTGAATTTGTCACCCACCATGGCGATCATTACTAATATCGACGCCGATCACATGGAAACCTACGCCCACGATCCAGCCCGACTGCGTCAGGCCTTTGTTGAATTTACCCAGCGGCTGCCTTTTTATGGCACCGCAATTCTTTGTGTCGATGATCCCGGCGTCCGTCAGATCATGCCCTTTATCTCTAAACCCTTACTGACTTACGGTTGTCGCGAGGACGCTCAGGTGCGTGCCTGCGGACTTCGCGCTGAAGGGAGCACGATGCACTTTGCGGTCGAGCGTGAGGGGCATGGGCCTTTGCAGGTGCAGCTCAACCTGCCAGGCCAGCATAACGTGCTCAATGCGCTTGCGGCAATTGCCGTGGCAAGCGAGCTCGACCTGCCTGACGAGGCGGTGCTATCGGCCTTGCGTGAATTCAAAGGCGTTGGCAGGCGTTTTCAATCATATGGCGATCTTCCCGCCCAGGGGGGAGGCTATTTCCGACTGATTGACGACTACGGTCATCATCCTGTCGAAATGGCCGCGGTGCTTGCCGCAGCCCGTGGGGCCTTTCCTGGTCGCCGGGTTTTGATGGCCTTTCAGCCCCATCGATTCACCCGCACCCGCGATTTATTTGAAGACTTTGTGGCCGTGCTGGGGCAAGCCGATGGGGTTTTGCTTACCGAGGTTTACGCCGCCGGCGAACATGCAATCGTGGCTGCCGACGGCCGATCCCTGGCACGCGCACTACGGGTTGCTGGAAGGGTCGAGCCGCTTTTTTGCGAAGATTTAAAGCGCCTTCAAGAGGCAGTGATTGAGCAGGCGCGCGATGGCGATGTGGTGATCGCTATGGGCGCTGGATCAATCGGTAGTCTGGCAGCAAGCGTTGAGCGCAGGCTTGTCTCGGGGGCACTCGATGGCTAAGCGAGGACAAGCGGTATGAAAGCTCAACCGATCCAGTTAATGCCGGTCAGCGCAAGCGAAGCCGCAACCCTTGCCGCATCGATGGCTAAGCTTGCGGTGCTCATGGGGGGCGTGTCTGCCGAACGTGAGATTTCGCTTCGCTCAGGTCAGGGCGTCTTAGGGGCGTTACATCGTTTCGGGTTTCAAGCACAGGCCTTTGACCCTGCTGAGCAAAGCCTTGATCAACTGAAGACGCTGGGCATATCGAGGG
>JALQWJ010000310.1 GCA_023258775.1 Burkholderiaceae bacterium
CACTTAATTGGATTGTCGATACTTATGCCGACGTTGGTGAAATTCGCATCCGTGGTCAGCGCATCATTTACATGGTGCACGAGCAGGTCGGCCATCTCGGTATTTTCGTGTCATCGCAAATCGCCAATAAGGAGCATAGCGAGGTCGCTTCAACCCTTGAAACGATTGAAGCCCTGGCACCTGGCCTCTATGAGATGCAAATCGAAGATATCAAAGAAGTCGACGGCAAAAAGCGTTTCACCGTGAGTTTTTCCGAGCGCACAATGGACGACTTACGCGCCCTTGATGATGGGGTTGCTGATGAGCGGCCCTTTGCCGCGGTGGCCCGTACGTCTGAAGTTCAGGCTCAAATGTATGACGCAGTGCTCCGTCCATGGGTCAAGGCAGGCGTTACGCATACCTCGGCTGAGCTTTCCCGCGCGGCACACCCCCAACGACTCAGTCGTGCCATGCTCTCGACCAAAAACCCGCTGATGGCACCCGTGGCGGCAGCCGCAACTCGGGTGAAGGAAAACCGTCATAAGGCAGCTGAGGACAATCCCTTTGTGGCGGCAGAGTCGCTTTGGGTTCAGGCAACTGAACAAATGATTGATTTTTATCGCGATACCCGCGACATGGGTTATGAGCTTGCGTTTTATGGCTTTTGGTCCACACCCTGGGGTAGAGCTTTTGGCAAAACCCATGAGTCGCGGCGAACCCTGAAAACCGGCGATGAAGTAAGAGGCCTTCCTGAGGTAGCCAAAGCGCTTGAGGCGATCGAGCAAGGTGGCTTTGCCGAAGCCGTGATTCGTATGCTTGTTTTGCTGGCGGACAATCGTGGTCAGGTTCGCCGTGACCGCCTTGAGCGCTCAAGCCAGGTGCTAACCATGGATGAGCCCTTTAAGTCGCTTGGTGCAGAGCGCCGTGCCATGATCATCCACCAGCAAACCATCATCGCAAGTTTTGAGCCTGAGCTTGCCATTGAAACGCTCGCAGGCTTGATCCATGAGCCCGCCGAGCGCGAACTCGCAGTTCAATTGGTGCAATACATTCCAGGTTCGGTCGATGAGATGTCAGCTGATACGATCCATTTGTTAAAACGATTTAGGCAGGTGCTCGATCTTGATACCAACATTGAAAATGTTCTAGAAAATCCACTTCATGCAAGCCCCCGTCGCCATACCGATGTGTATCGCGCGCTGATAAGCGAGGATCATCATGAAAGCGAGGCTCTTGAAGCAGCGATCCCAAAGGCGCCACGTGCGACTAGCGCTCGAAAGCCTGCCAAAGGCAAAAGTACCAGGAGGGTTTGATGCGCCTGATGAACCGCACCTTTGCAGAGCTTGAGCCTGGCGAATCGGCTGAGATCAAGCGCCTCATCACAACCGATGATCTGTTTGCTTTTGCGGCGTGTTCTGGAAATTATAATCCCTTGCATCTGAGCGATGCCAAATGGTCCGAACCACAGGAGCTTGCGTCGTCTTCGAATACCCAACAGCGGGTTGCGCCAGGCCTATTCGTTGCTTCCTTGATTTCAGCAGTCCTAGGCACCCAGCTTCCAGGTGCAGGTACGCTTTACAGGCGCCAACATCTAGAGTTTCACGAGCGGGCCCATGCTGGTGAAGAACTTATCTGTCGGGTGAAGGTCATCGAAAAGCAGGCCGATGGGTTGGTGCTCTTGCAAACCACGGTGCATCGACTTGTCGATGAGGCCTTGATTGTGAGCGGCGAAGCGCTTGTTAGCGCACCCTCAACACATATTGAGGCCAATATTGCCTTGCCAGGACTCGTCGTGCAAAGGCACCGGCACTTTGAGCACTTGCTTGAAAAGGTTAGGCCCCTGCAGCCTTTGCCGATGGCAGTCGTTTGTCCCACCGAGACAAATGCCTTGGCTGGTGCATTGCTAGCTGCCCGCGAGTCGGTGATTGTGCCGATTCTGATTGGCAGGGCAGATGCCATCAGGCGAGCTGCTGAGCAATTGCAAGAGGATCTCTCAGGCTTTGAGATGATTGATGTGCAGGGTAGTGACGATGCGGTCGCTGCCAAAGCCTGTGCGATTGTTCGCGAGGGAAGAGCAGCAGCCGTGATGAAGGGGCATTTGCATACAGATGATT
>JALQWJ010000311.1 GCA_023258775.1 Burkholderiaceae bacterium
TCCAGGTGACCGAAGCGGTAACCGCAAAAACCAAATCCTTTCAATGGCTTGGCGATTATCAGGGGCTAGAGGTGGTTGAGCACGCTGGCACAGCGCTTGCCCAAGACGGCGAACATACGGTGCGCACCCCTTACGACCGTTGTGTGTTGGTCATGCCCACGCGTGCGCGATTTAATGTGGGTAATACCATGCTTCGCTTTGGGCGTATCGAAGCTTAGGGCTTTAGGCTTGAGCGGTAGGGGAATGAGGCAATCGCACCATAAGTCAAGGTGCTCTGGGCAGCTGCTTGGTTGGCCTCGTGGGCGGCTTCGGCAGGACTGCTGCCGCGAAGCCTTGCTGCAAGAAAATTGCCGTTAAAGCAATCGCCTGCACCGGTTGCATCAACGGCGTTAACGGGATGACCGGGGATCGCTTGCAGGCGCCGCGCTGCGTTGCCTGGCCGTTCGGTCAGTACAGCGCCTTTTGGTCCACATCGTAGAACGACTTCGCGAATGCTAAATTGATCAAGCCAATGTAAAGCGTCTTCAATACTTATATCGGGCCGCTTGGCTAGTGCGCCCACATCGTCCAAACTGGGCAGTAATACATCGATAAAGGGGGCTAGTTCGACAAGCGCTTGATGTGCATGTTCTGGACTCCATAGTTTGGAGCGAAAATTAAGATCGTATGCTCGTTGACAGCCTGGTAGAGCGCTTGTAAAGGCCTCTTGAACGAGTGCTCTACAACTTGGACTGATCGCCTGACTAATCCCAGAAGCGTAAAGCCATCGACTTGCAGGCGCATGAAGCCAGCGGCTCGCTTGCATTTGGCTGGCTGCCGAGCCTTTGCGTCGGTAGCTGAATCGATGACCATTATGATCGTGATGAATAAAATAAATGCCGGTTGGTGCACAAGCGCTGCGCTCAACGGCCTGACAATCCACCGCTTCTCTTGTCATCAAGGAAAAAATCGCGTTTCCGAATTCGTCGTCCCCCAGTGCACTTAAAAAGCCGGTTGTAGCCCCGGCTCTTTGCGCAGCGATCAGCATGTTAAGGGTATCGCCGCCAAAGCCTTCAAGCCAGTGCCCGGGGCTGTCGGGTAGCTGGCTCAACTCAAACATCGCCTCGCCAATGGCGACGATGTCAAGCATGGTTTTCTCGCTTTGACTGTTCGGCTTGCGCTTGTTCAAAAGCTAGCAAAAGTTCGGATGCAGGTTGTGCACCGGATAAGCCATATCGCTTGTTAATGATAAAAAATGGCACACCCCCGATACCACGCTCTGACCAGGCTAAGCTCTCATCGCGGGCCTGTTCGATATATTCACTTGACTGTGACAAGGTCACCAAGTCATCAGTCAAGCCAGTTTGCCTGCCGATGTCGGCCAGCACCTCGGGCTTACCAATATCTTGATGATCGCTAAAGTACGCCTGAAATAATGCCTCAACCAAGTTGTCTTGAAGCCTTGGGTCGTCCTTGGCTACGGCAATCAGTGCATGTGCTCGGCTGGTGTTTGGCTGTTGCTTGATACCTGAGAAATCGGGATGAAGCCCGACTTGAGCTGCTGCAGCGCTAACGCGTTGATAAATGCTCGAGGGATCAGAACGACCGAATTTCCATAATAAATAATCACTGCGAGCCATGCCGTCGGCTGGCAATTGCGGGTTGAGCTGAAAGGCCTGCCAGTGAATCGTGGCTTGTGCGCCCGAATCCTGCCAGCTAGCCAGGGCAGATTCCAAATTACGTTTGCCAATCCAGCACCATGGGCAGACCACATCGGAGACGACAATAATTTCGATCGCTTGTTTCATGGTCAAGAACTCCGTGGGATGATTGCATTGGGTTTAATCCTAACCGATACATTGAAAGGCTAAGCGATCACGCGGTCGAACATGCTTAAGTTGAGTCTTACCTTGCTTGTCTCAAGCGTCTTGGGGCTGGTCTTGCTGATTGGCGGCTATCTTGTGCTTGCATGGCCGGGCACCGACGATCAACTGCAGCTCCCAGGACTGAAAGCGCCGGTACTTATTCAGCACGACGATGCAGGCGTGGTTCATCTGCAAGCTGCGTATCGCCGCGATGCCTGGTTTGCGTTGGGTGCATTGCATGC
>JALQWJ010000312.1 GCA_023258775.1 Burkholderiaceae bacterium
AAATTGCCCCAAAGCGAACCGAACCATTGGCTCGCATGCGCTGCCAAGCAGATTGTTGAGGCCGGACCGATGCGGCTTCGACCGAGAGTTTTGTTGAATCGTCCTGTGACATGTTGGTATTTTTGCTGGGGCTAGTAACGAATTCTTGGATCGAAAAAGACGTAGGAGAGATCCACCAGCAAATTCACCAAAACATAGACCAGCGAAAAAAACAGAATGACGCCCTGAATGGTTGGAAAGTCTCGGGCAAGTACAGCGTCGACCGTTAGCCTTCCGAGGCCTGGAATGGCATAAACCGACTCGGTTACCACCACGCCGCCAATGAGCAGTGCGATACCAATGCCAATCACCGTAACAATCGGAATTGCCGCGTTGGCAAGCGCATGCTTAACCAGGACCTGCGACTCCAAAAGACCCTTAGCTCTGGCGGTTCGGATGTAGTCTTCGCCCAAAGCCTCAAGCACCGATGCCCGAGTCACCCGGGCGATAAGCGCGATATAAATCACTGACAATGTAACCGCCGGCAAGATCAAATGATAGAGATAAGGACCAAAACCATCGGCCATTCGCTTATAGCCCTGCACCGGAAACCAGCCGAGCTTCACCGATAAAAGCCAGATCAGTATATAAGCCAGCACGAAAACAGGAACGGAAAAACCCATCACCGAAAAACCCATCAAGATGCGATCAAACCAGCCCCCAAAGCGCCAGGCAGCAAGCACACCGAGCGGTACAGAAACAAGCACAGCAATGACAATCGTCAGTGCTGCAAGTGACAGGGTTGGTTCGAGCCGTTGCCCAATCAGGTCGATCACCTTAATTTTGAAATAAAAGGACTCGCCTAAATCACCCAGAGCCATTTGCTTGAGCCAGATACCGAACTGCACAAGCAAGGGCTCTTCAAGGCCTAAATTGGCGCGGATTTGGGCGATCTGCTCGGGCGAGGCTGCATCGCCAGCGAGAATCGCCGCAGGGTCGCCCGGTGTGAGTCGTAACAACATAAACACCAACACCGCAACGACCGCAATCGCAGGTACGGTCGCAAGCAAGCGTCTGGAGATGTAGGCAATCATGCTTTGATTAGTGCTTCTTGGGGCCTAGCCTGTCTGCCGTCAGATCCGACAAGCGACAGGCCCGGAGAACTGAGCATTTCAGTAAAGAGCGCACAACCGAGCCGACCCAATACGCCATGTAAGCTGATGATCGGCTCAGTACTGCTAGTTCTTTTTAATGCCCCAGTAGACGTTTGACAAACCGGAGATGTTTACGCCCGTAACATTTTTTCGAACGCCGACAGGCTGCACATACTCACCAAGCGGTGCATGGGTAGCAACTTCGAAAGCACGAGTCTGAATCTGATCGCTTAACTTCTTTTTCGCCCCATCATCGGTTGCCCGCAAAAACTGCGAGCGCAATTCTTCGATTTTTGTATCTTCGCCCCAGCCGAACCAACCAGCTTTCAGGCCGCGTGCATCCAAGGCGGCATTGTTGATGGGGCTCCAAATATCGGGGGCCACCCACGCGGTACAGAACATATGCCAACCACCATCTTTGGGTGCATCTTTCTTGGCGCGTCGTGAGACAAGGGTTTGCCAATCCATGGCTTGCAAATCGACCTTAAAGCCAGCCTGCCTCATGAGCTGAGCAGCAACATCGGGCAACTTACCAATCGATTGCAAATCGGTGGGCTTCATGATCACAACCGGGGTGCCGTCATATCCCGACTTTTTCAAGAGCTCTTGGGCCATCTTCATATTGGACTTTGACTGAATCTCGCTGCCAGCAGGGCTTCCATAAGGTGTGCCACAGGTAAACATTGAGGGACAGGGCTTGTAAAGCTCCTTAACACCAACCTGGGCTCTAAGAAATGCTTCTTGGTTAAACGAGGCCAACGCAGCGCGCCTGACTTCGGGCTTATTGAAAGGCGCATGCAAATGGTTGAAGCGGCACATATATTGCAAACCAATGGTCGGCTTTAAGACACTGATTGCCGATTCCTTTTGCGCCGATTCATAAAGGTCGAAGGCAACCTGCTCCAGGATGTCGACCTCACCC
>JALQWJ010000313.1 GCA_023258775.1 Burkholderiaceae bacterium
TACACGATTTATTGCGGTACCACCTCACTCGTGATCAACCCTGCCCTCCAAGACAACGCGGGTTATGACTGGAAAACAGCGGTCGCACCGGTGTCGTTGATGATGACCACGCCCTTTGTGCTGCATACCAACCTAAGTATGCCGGTGAAAAGCGCCAGGGAGTTAACCGACCTGATCAAAGCAAACCCTGGCAAGTACTCGTATGGTAGTTCAGGTAATGGCGCGGTTAACCATATGGCCGGCGAATTGTGGAAGTCCAAGACTGGCTTGCAAATGACACACGTCCCCTACAAAGGCGGCATGCCGGCGGCTACCGACATGATTGGCGGCAATATCCACATGATGTTTTCAGCGGTGCTTGAAGCCAAGCCGATGATCGACGCGGGAAAGACCAAGGCGATCGCAGTGTCGAGTGCGAAACGCATTGATGTGATGCCCCAACTGCCCACCCTCGCTGAGTCATTGGGCATGCCAAGCCTTGTTGCCGAATTCTGGATGGGCCTGTATGTGCCGCCGGCAACACCGCAACCAGTGATCGAGAAGTTAGCGGCAAGTATTCAAAAAATTGCTGCTGATCCGGCTTTTAGGGAGCGCTTTGCCAAGCAGGGCGTGACGGTTCGCAGCTCGACAACCCAAGAGCTTAAAGACTTCATGGAGCAGGAAGCCCGGCAGTGGACCGACATCATCCGCGCCAACAACATCAAAAGCTAAAACGATGTGCTCACTGGGTCCAAATTAAGCCGTCAACGGCAACACAGCCCTCGCCCTCAGCCCCTAGCATCAAGGGGTTGAGATCGAGGGTTAAGATCTGCTGACCCGCAAAGCTTTGGTCCATAGCTGCAGCGACAGCTTGGATTTGCTTGACCCAAGCACTGATATCCAGCGCAGGTTCGCCTCGCACGCCACGCAGCAATGGACCGATTCTTAACTGGCCCAGCTTTGTTCGAATGTTGGCCTCATCAAAGGGTGCTAGCAGGACCACGGTATCGGGCATGGCCTCCACGTAAAGGCCCCCATCGCCAGCAATGATGACGGTTCCAAAAACCGGATCACGTCTTGCGCCAATCATCACCTCACGGCGAGCCTTGATTTGCTTGGCAAGTAAAACGCCATCTAAGCTGAGTCCTGCTTTGTCAGCGTTATGAATAATGTCTGCGTACGCAGCCTTAACTGCCTCGGCCGTGTGCACATGGAGTCTTACCAAGCCAAGCTCGGATTTGTGTTGAACCTCAGCACTGCAAGCTTTGAGCACGAGCTTCAAGTCTGGCGTTTGCGAGGTGAATCGCTCAAAGCACTCGAGCGCTTGCTCCAAACTTTGTACCACGACATGATCAACCACGCTAATACCAGCTGAGCTTAACAATGACAGAGAGTCTGCTTCATTGAGGCAGGATGGTGCGGGCAAGTGCTTATCTGCCGTACTTGCACCCCGGCTCTTGGCCTCAGCCTGCCAGGCTAAGGCATGCTGTCTGGCTTGTACGGCTGGCATTTGGGTATTGCGTTGATCGATCAGGGACTGATGCGCCATTAATTGGGATAATGCGTTGACCGCTTGCAACTCCGTATCAAACACGGGTAAGTCCTGAGCACGAAAATAGGCGGCAACACTTGCCTGGGGCGCCGCGATCGCAAGAGGCTTAGCAGTAGACTTGCAAAGCTGTGCGGAGTCGGCTGCCATCGACGCGATGTCATAGCCTTCACCAGCGACCGGCAAGCCAATGACGAAGCCATCGGCAGCAGGGTCTCTGGCAATCACTGGCAAGATATCGCCAAACAAATTCGGATTCGATAAGAGCGCTGCCGTAATATCGATAGGGTTGGTAATCGTTGCAAATTTTGGAAGAATCCCGCCCAACGCTTCAAGCGTATGCGATGCAAGGCTTGCCATACCCATGCCGCGCTGACTCGCCGCATCGGCAGCCTGTACACAAGCAGCACCCGAGTTGCTGATGGCAACCAACTGCTTTCCTTTCGGCCGCCAACCCCGTAAATAGACCTCAACAGCCGCAACAAGCTCAACCATGTCGTTAGCGCGCCAAATCCCTTGGGCTTC
>JALQWJ010000314.1 GCA_023258775.1 Burkholderiaceae bacterium
GCCCAGGACTTCGTCGGCGACCGGGATGGTCGAAATCGACACAAGCGCCATGAGCAAGGTGTAACCATCGGGCTTCGCCCTGGCAACATGGGACATGCCAATCGCACCACCTGCACCCGCTCTATTTTCAACGACGACCGACTGTCCGAGTGCTCGGCTCAGTGCCTCGGCGATCGGTCGACCGACCGTATCTGCAACACCCCCTGGAGGAAATGGTACGACCATGGTGAGTGCGCGAGACGGAAAGCGATCGTTTTGTGCCTTAGCCTCAGTCAGCATGCCTGCTGCGGACATAGCTGCAAGGCCAGTAGTAGCACTTGCGAGTGCGCTTTTTTCGCTCCCGATAGCGCGGGCGCTAAGTGCGGCCAGCCCACGGATCGTCCCAAAGGTTTGTATGGACCGCTCTGCAGAGCGGCGGATGAAGTAGCGTCTCACTGGCAAACCTCTTTTATTATCAGGTCAACGAGACGATCCTACCAAGCTTTTGCTGAAGACGGTCGCATGACCAATCTGAATCTTGGTGGTAGGCCGTGCTGGATTCGAACCAGCGACCAACGGATTAAAAGTCCGCTGCTCTACCGACTGAGCTAACGACCCACGAAGCCTTCCATTATACAAAGAAGTTAATTTGCGGGTCAAACACCAAGCCTCTTTCCGGTTCGGTGGACTTACTGCTTGTTGAGTCTGCTTCAGAGTCGACTCATCTGCCACTTCATCGCAAGCCAAGCACCAAGGGCAATCGCAGGGAGGCTGATTGCAGCACTAAGCGCAAGCAGTGATGCAGCACTTAGCCCCTGCCCAACGGTGCATCCGAAGGCCGTCACACCACCGACACCCATGAGCGCGGCACCGAGCAAATGCATACGGGTGTCTTCAAGACCTGTGAAGCCTTCGAGCCGAAAACGTTGACTAAGCAAGGAATCGATGAAGGCGCCTAGGACCATCCCAAACACAGAAACAATACCGATGCTTAATGTTTTGCTTTTGTCACTGAATAAGATCAGGTAATCAATAGCGTAGGCAATCGGCGCTACAAAACTGAATGACTCTGGACCTCTTGAATTAGTCGCAAGATACCCTTCCTTCAAGGTGTTGGGATCCTCTTCAAGATAGCCGAGCGACGCAGATACAAACCACATCGCTGCGATCAGCAAACCGATCAAAAATCCACTAATGATTTGATGGCTGCTTTGGGCGGATGATTTTCCGAGTAAAGCGATCAATCCCAAGAGCAATCCAGCAATCGCGCAAGCGCTCGCAACACGCTGCGAGAAACTGACCTCACTACCAAAGATCAGCCTGGGCAAATCTTGTGCGCTTGAAAGTTCTATAAATTGGGTTTCAATCCAGCTGACACGCGGCATCGCAAGTATGCCGCGCATCGTCACGTAGGCCGCAAGGCCCATCACCAAAAGCACTACGAGTGCCTTAAGAGAGCCACTGCCCACACGGATCAATGCTTTACTACCGCAACCCGAGCCCAGCACCATACCGAAACCAAACAGTAAGCCACCGATCAAATGGCTGAGCCAGGTGAATTTAGCCGTCAGGTAAAAAGACGCTTCGACATGAACAGCCTGAAATGCCCACATAATTTGAGTCATCAGGATGGCACTGACAAGTGCTGCAAGCCATTGGCGAAGGCGACCGAAGTCGGACATGTTGAACCAATCGCTCAGGGCGCCCATGGTACAAAAATGAGAGCGATTCATCACCACACCCAACAAGCCGCTGATCAGACCAGCGGCAATAAGCACCTGAGCGCTTGATGCCTCGTTCACTTGAGCTTGCTAAGACGTTCTTTGGCAACAATGGCAGCATTACTTTCGGGGTGACGCTCAACAAGACTTTGCAGCGTCTTTCTAGCTGCCGGTCGTTCACCAGCATCAGCCTGGGCTAGACCCAAATTGAGCTGTGCATCAACTGCTCTCGGATGCTCGGTATAAGTCTTCAAGAAGGCAGAAAAGCTTGAAATTGCCGTTTTGAACTCGCGCTGGGCATAGTTAGCGCTGCCAAGCCAAAACACCAGACTTGGCATATAAGCTGAGTC
>JALQWJ010000315.1 GCA_023258775.1 Burkholderiaceae bacterium
TGAGTCGAACATCGAACTGGTGGAACAACGCAGCACCAGTTATCAAAGCCTCAAAATGCGAGATTTACCAAGCGTGCAGCAGCGCTTGGCCGCTGCAGGCGCGCGAATTGATGCGGCAAGAGCCCTCGCGCTCGAGGACTGCAAAATTGCGCAGCGTATGGCAGCGGAAGATCACGTTCCGAGTCTGATCGAGAAACTTCGGCCGAAACGCAATGTTGCCTTTGCGGTACAACTTTGCACTGAGGCTGTTGATAGTCTGCACAGCCTTGCGGGTGCAAACGGTATTTACGATCATTATCCAATTCAGCGCATTTTCCGCGATGCTCATGCTTTGATGGGACATTTTGGCTTTAACTGGGATGCCCAGTCGATGCCATGGGGTGCTGTCGCTGTGGGCGCTGACTATAAAGCACCCGCGACGTTATAATAATTAGTTCAAAGCCTCGCTGAGCGCTTTGACGCGTGCGCTTTAGCTTAGTTCAAAGCCTTCCCTAGCGCTATGACGCCTGCGCTTTGGTCAGGCAACGCCCAGGTAGTAACTCTTAACAAGCTCATTTTCCTTGAGCGTTGGAACGTCACCGTGAAATACAATTTCACCGTGAACAATAATATAACCATAATCGGCAATTCGCATTGCCTGGTTAAAGTTTTGTTCCGCCATTAACACGGTGAGTTGATATTGATCTTTGAGCTCTTTGAGCTTGGTAATCGTTTGCGACACCAGTAGCGGCGAGAGTCCTACGGAAGGTTCGTCGACAAGGAGCAAACGCGGCGAAGACATAATGGCTCGCGCGATCGCGAGCATTTGTTGCTGTCCACCTGACATGGAGCCTGCGAGTTGATTCTTGCGTTCGGCAAGCACTGGAAACGCTTCAAGACAAAAAGCCAGATTCTCCTGTATGCTGCTTCGCGCTGAGGGGCGAAATGCGCCAAGCAAGAGATTTTCCTGCACCGTCAGCTTCGGGAAAAGCCGTCTTCCTTCAGGAACCAGGGCAACGCCTAAATTCACGATCGCTTCAGTGCTGAGTTGAGCAAGATCATGGCGTTGACCGTCAATGTCAAGCACGATTTGGCCAGCGCTTGGGCGCACCATGCCCATCAAACACTTCATGAGCGTGCTCTTACCATTACCGTTTGTACCAAGTAATGCAACGGTTTGCCCTTGCTCAAGCGACAGCGACACACCTTGCAAGGCCTTCACTGCGCCGTAGCCAGCATGAACCGCCTCGACTTGTAGCTTAATCGCCAAGATACGCTCTTTGTACATAAGGATCAGCCACAACTTGTGCGGGTGTCCCTTCGCAGATAATTTGACCTGCATCCAAACAAACCACGCGCTCAGAAAAGGACATCACCGCTTGCATGATGTGTTCGATCATGATGATGGTGATGCCTTTTTGGTTCAGCGTATGCAAGATGGCAAGTACTTCGTCGATCTCGGTGCCAGCCAATCCCGCCATCGCTTCATCGGAGATTAGCAATTGCGGATCGGCGGCCATGGCGCGGGCAAGCTCCATTTTGCGAAGTTCAACTTGCGAGAGTTGACTGCAGCCCTGATGCATTTTTGCTGCCAGACCCATACCCTTGAGGATATCTTCAGCACGCGACTGTGCTTCCTTGCCGGTGAGTCCACCCACGTAGGAAAGTGGAACCAGGAGGTTCTCAATGACCGTCATGCTGCGGAAAGGGCGAGGGATCTGAAAGCTGCGTGCAATGCCAAGCCGGGTGCGTTGGTAGGCGGGCATGCGAGCGATCGATTTGCCACGAAAGAGAATTTGGCCTGTCTCGTTAACCAGCGCACCTGATATGCAATTGATGAGGGTTGTTTTTCCCGAGCCATTAGGGCCGATAAGTCCGAGGCGTTCGCCCTTTTTGAGCTCAAGGCTCACGCCGTTGAGCGCCGTGAAGCCGCCGAAGTGCTTTGAAATTTGATCTACTTTGAGGAGGATTTCCATCGCTTCACCAAGCCAACAATGCCCTCGGGGGCGGCCACCACAAAGACCACGAG
>JALQWJ010000316.1 GCA_023258775.1 Burkholderiaceae bacterium
GCGATGCAGAGATTGACAAGATAAGAGCGGTAGAAGATTTATTCGGCAAGTATGCAAAAGCTACTGAAGGCGGCAGATACGATCCTGGCATAGCTCGCAACAAGGTATGGTCTCAGTTGGACAATCACTACCTTAAAAAGAAGAATACGCCGCTAGAAAAAGCTGGGCTTCGCGCCGTAGCGTTCGCGCTCGATATGTCTAATGCCGCAACGCATGCAAACAAAATTTCGGATCGAGCGAGTTACCTTGCCGAGCTAAAAAAAATAGCGAGCATCATAAGGTGAAGCGGTACGGGCCAAAAGTAGCGCTAATAATCGGCGCGGAGTATCTGAACAGTTAAGCCCCAATAGATAACACGGGGTGAGTTAAACCGGAGCAGCGCTGGCACTGCGGCGGTCGTGGTTCGTGCTAAGACCGGGAACGATTGCCGCGGAGGTCGACGCTGTGCGCGCGAAGAGGAAGTTCGAGACTTGTGACCTATCGCTTGTGTGAAGCGGCCAAAGCTGATTCGATCTTTGTGTATGACTTAGGTCAGGTCTTTCAGTGGTGCGTGCGTACACTGAGCCGCAATCATTCCAGCATTAATAGGGGGGGGGGTGGCATAATCAAGCAAACCTTGAGGAGATCGGCTCTTGCCGATAGCTTCAGGACTCGACTGCCTATTCAGTGGTGAATCCGATGAGAGTGTTTGTTTGGCTGAGCTTCTCAATCCTTGTGCTTTTGATGTCCCAACCGGCAAGGGCGTCAGATGCCATCGTGACTGAAGGCGTAATCGACGCAACGGTGGGCGCTGTTTGGAGGGCCTGGACAACTTCGGAGGGGCTGAGGTCTTGGCTAGCACCACACGCAGAAATTGACTTGAGAATTGACGGCGTCATGCGATCGAACTATGACCCAAAGAGCAGCTTGGGTGGCTCGGGCACGATTGAGAATAAGATCCTCGCTTTTGAGCCACAGCGGATGTTATCGATAAAGGTCACGAAAGCGCCCGAGAAGTTTCCCTTTAAGTCAATAGTTCACGAAATGTGGACAGTTCTATATTTTCAGTCAACCTCCGATGGCAAGACGCTGCTGCGAATTGTTGGTATGGGATTTGGAACTGACGAAGAGTCGCAAAAAATGAAAGACTACTTTATGCGTGGCAATGCGTTTACGCTTTCGCAACTCCAGACATACTTTCGGCGCTGAGGCTCGGGCCGATCATGGCCATGAAATACGAAGCCTTGTGTCACGAAGCCTTGTGTCGACCGGCAGGAACAAAAGTGCTCTGACTAACGCCTGGCCGTAATGAAATAAAGCCGGCCGACGAGCGCGGTTGCTCTTGTGCTTGAGGCAGTGGTCAGTCGACACTCGTACGCACACTTGTCGGTACAGGAAGAACCCGTAGAGTCGCTTCGATGATTGCTCGCTCCTCTACGTTTTCAAGCGCAGCTGTGAGACGCATAGCTTCTTGATAGTGGCGCGTGTGATCTTGGGTATTGCCGCCTGCAGATGCAACATTTGCTGCGACGGCATGTGCCTGGTTGTTGGCATTGCCAACGATGCTCCAGAAGTACATGGCTGCGTGGGCTGCGTTGAGCATCTCTTCGTCTTCGGCCGTGAACGTGAAGCCTGCTCTGATAGAGACCATGCACGATTGTTCGCTTGACCTGCCAAACGATGTTGCCAGCGAACTACTTCTTCAGGGGACGGCTTTTCAGTCATGACGAAATCCTTGGTCTTGGCTTGTGCAGCCTATGGTTCAAGCTGAGCTGCTGCAGCGGATCAGCTTGAGCGAGAGGTTAAGCAACACGTTGCTGCGCCACTCGAGCGAGTAGCGGGATAGTGCGGTGTTTGCGGGCAATTACCCGCCATCGAATGTCTGTAAGCTTTCCCCCCAACGCCCAAATCAAGGTCACATTGGCCTTGCCCCGAGCGCGCTTAACTCGCGCATAGGCCAGCACCGAGCCAAGCTTCCGAAGCTGAGCCACTTTAATAACTCCTGCGGAAGCCAATGACGCGTTTG
>JALQWJ010000317.1 GCA_023258775.1 Burkholderiaceae bacterium
GGACCATGGCGATTGGCATCTTCATCCGTGGTCGGGATATGGGATCAGTTGTTGCCGATATGCAAAAACTCGTTAAACAACATGTGAAAATTCCAGCAAATTATCAGGTCAACTGGTCCGGTGAGTTTGAAAATCAAGAGCGTGCAATGAAGCGCCTGGCCTTGGTCGTTCCTTTATCACTGCTCTTAATTTTTGTCCTTCTTTTTGATGCTTTTTCCTCGCTTAAAAAAGCGTTGTTGATTTTGGTCAACATACCCCTTGCCCTTATCGGTGGTTTTGTGGCTCTTTGGATTTTCCGCATCCCGTTGTCAGTTTCAGCGGCCATCGGTTTTATTGCGCTTTCTGGGCAGGCTGTCTTAAATGGCGTGGTGATGTTGTCGGTGTTTCAACAGCTCGAGGACCAGGGGCTAGCCCTGCTTGATGCCATAAGAGCAGGCGCTATGCAGCGTTTGCGAACAGTCTTGATGACAGCAATGCTCGCCGCGTTGGGACTGCTGCCCATGGCGCTCAGCCGAGATATCGGCGCTGAAACCCAAAGGCCACTCGCCTTGGTCGTGATCGGCGGACTGGTTAGCGCCACCCTGCTCACGCTCATCGTACTACCGGTACTTTATGCGACCTGGTTTGAGCAACGCGCCTCCCAGGCACTAAGCCAAGGATGAGGAATCGACCGAGCGCCCTTTTATCGACCGAGCACCATTTATTTGAGCGAGCGCCGTTTAATCGAGCGAGCGCGCGTTAATCAAGGGAGGACATGAGTATTCCCAGTCTGGGCATCGGTAAGATGCCAAAGTAAGTGTTAGCCCTTACTTTTGTTTACGCACAAAAACTTACTTTTCCGAGCATAATAGGATCGTTCACTGACGGTGAACTTCCCAATTTAATATCTCCCTTCGGGGAGATTTTTTTTGCGGGGTAAATGATGAGACCATAGCGTTCAGCTAGGCTTTTTAAGTCTCACCATGTTTATCCTCGAATCGGTCAAGTCTTCTGCGCAGCAGGCTATCGGCGGGCAATTCCGTACGGTAACCCTTGGACTTATCTTCAGCCTGACTTATGTCCTGGTCGATCGGATGAGCTACATCCATCCGATTGGCGACCTGAACATTACACCTTGGAACCCACCCGCGGCGCTGCAAGTGCTGTTTCTGTCCGTCATGGGACATCGTTGGTTTCTTTGGGTTTACCTCAGCCTTTGCTGTAGCGATATGCTAGTGCGGCATTCAGACCTAGGTGCAGCATCAGTTTGGCTTGGCAACCTCTTGCTGGTCGCCTGCTACACACTTATTTCGCTGAGCCTTCGAGCCGCTTATCGTGGGGTACCGCGGCTAGCTTCAAGAAAAGCTGTTGCGATGCTTTGCTTAATCTTGCTTGCAGGTGCTATGTGTACAGCGCTGGCTTATGTCAGTCTGCAAACCTTATTGGGGCCTTTGCGTCCAGGCGAATACAGCAATGCCCTTTTTAGATTCTTTGTTGGTGATTTATTGGGCATGCTGGTGTTGCTGCCGCTTGGATTTTTACTGGTTCAACCAACAACCCGAGACCAAATCCTGGCTATGTTTCAGACGCCAAGCTTCTGGGTTTTGGCGGCCTTACTTGGTCTGTGCTTGTCTGTCATTTTAATGCTGCCCGATGATCTTCGGGTTCGGTATTTTTTTCCTTTGTTTTTCGCCATGGGTTTGATGGCCGCTGCGCACTCGCTCTCAGGGGCAGCAATGACCTCAAATTTGATACAAATTCCATTGGTCATCAGCAGCGCTCATAGTGGTGGCTCGCCCGAGCTACTTCTTGAGTTGCAAATTATGATGCTAACTCTGCATTTAACCGGTCTCATCATTGGAACACTTGTCGATGAGCGCGTTCGCACCCAAGAACGGCTTCAAGATAGCCTGCAGCTCGCCGCCGCTGGCGAGCTCGCTGGCTCACTCGCCCACGAATTGCATCAACCGCTTAATGCGCTTAATGCGTACGCAGAATCTGCGATTCTGCAGGCAGATCAT
>JALQWJ010000318.1 GCA_023258775.1 Burkholderiaceae bacterium
TTTGGCGCCAAGATCCGGTGTTTATGGTCGGACAAGGCTTTGGTTTGATTGTCTATATAAGAAATTTGCTCTTGATAAGGCGTGAGCGCGACAGCCAAAGCCAAGACGAAAAAGCACGTGATCTCGGCCCACCCGACCCCCCAACACAACATTAAGCTTTATCTGTAAACCGTCTTATGGGAAAGCCACTAGCCTTATCAGTTCTAGATCAGAGTATTGCGATTGCCGAAGCACCACCCTCGCAAGCGATTGTCAACAGCCTCGATCTCGCACAACATTGTGAAACCCTTGGCTACAAACGATACTGGGTCTCAGAGCATCACAACAGCGATAGCATTGTTGGCAGCGCACCCGAAGTCTTGATGGCGGCCATCGCTGCAAGGACATCCCATATTCGCATTGGTAGTGCAGGCGTCATGCTGCCGCACTATTCATCGCTCAAGGTTGCAGAACAGTTCCGTGTGCTTGAGGCGCTGGCACCGGGACGAATCGACCTAGGCTTAGGGCGTGCTCCAGGATCTGATCAACTCACTGCCATGGCACTTAATCCCTACGGCTTAAGCGCAGATCAATTTCCCAACCAGGTTCTCGATTTACAGGCCTGGGTCAGCGGCAAGCCACTATTGCCCGATCATCCCTTTGGCAGTGTCAAGGCCCACCCACAAGGTCCAAGCTGGCCAGAGATGTGGATTCTTGGAAGTTCTGATTATGGCGCTCAGCTTGCTGCCTACCTGGGGCTTCCCTATGCCTTTGCCTACTTCTTTTCCGAAGGGCGTGGTGTGGAACTTGCCTTGGATTTATACCGACGCAATTATCGACCCAGCGAGCGATTTCCCGAGCCCTGCCCAACGATTTGTGTGTGGGCACTTGCAGCCAATACCGAGGCTGAAGCCAGGCATTTGCTAAAGACAAGAGAACTATGGCGTGTCGGTTTTGAGCAAGGTAAACGAAACCCCCTCGTCTCGCCTGAGGAAGCCGAACGCTACCCGTACAACATGGCTGAGCAGGCTACTGTTGACGCGTTAAGGCGAAAGGCAATGGTCGGAGACGCGAGCCAGGTTGCCGACAAGATAAGTAAGCTTGCTGGGGAACTCGGTCTTCAGGAGATCGTGATCAACACCTGGACTCACGATCACCAGGCACGCAAACACTCATACGCACTCATCGCCCAAGCCTTCGGTTTAAACACAAAGCCAGCGCTGCGAGCCATTGCCTGATTCACTGATCGTAGCCAGGATTCAACCGATTTAAACGACGTAACAGTGCAGGCCAGACCAAGACACTCGCATCCATACCTCCGGTCGCTTTGGTCACTGCCACCTCGGTTCCTTCGAGAATGTGGCGTCTAATGGTTTCTAAGGAGCTTCCACCCGCCTGAGCAGCAATCTGAATTTGACAAGCACGCTCTAGGGTAAACATCAGCAAAAAGGCTGCGGCCATGCTGCTGCCAACCGTTAATAAACCATGATTTCTCAGAATCATCGCTTGCTTTGAGCCCAAATTGGCCTGCAATCGCTTTTTCTCATCCTCGCGAACGGCGAGCCCTTCATAGTCATGGTAAGCGAGCATTGGCAAAATGACCGAGGCCTGCTGAGAAATTGCCAGCAGACCCTGGGTTTGCGCGGCAACTGCAACGCCAGCCGTTGTGTGGGTATGCAATACGCAGATCACATCTTCGCGTGCGGCATGGATCGCTGAATGGATAACGAATCCTGCCGGATTCACCGGATAGGCGCTCGGCCCGATGGGCTGGCCTGTCATATCAACCTTGACAAGACTCGAGGCTGTGATTTCTTCAAACATCATGCCATAGGGATTGATCAAAAAATGATGATCAGTCTCTGGGATGCGAGCCGAAATGTGGGTGAACACTAAATCATCCCAACCATGTAAAGCGATTAAGCGATAACAAGCCGCGAGATCACAACGCAACTTCCATTCCATGTCAGAACATTCGATCTTCATACCCTATCCTTTAACAAGTTTAAACAA
>JALQWJ010000319.1 GCA_023258775.1 Burkholderiaceae bacterium
TAACATGAGTTCGTTAATTGGGCTAATTGGTTCAGACCTAGTGTAAAGACAGTTTGCTCGGATATGCTAACAGCACGGGGAAAATCGGACGGTTCGTTCCCGACCATCGGTTGATTTTCGATTCATCCAAAAAACTTTTCAAAGGCTTTGGTGGTTTGCTCGCTCGCCTGCTCCGCAGGATAGTGGCCGCAAGGCAGGGCTTCCATCATTTGGATACCAGAACAGTATAAGGGCCAAACGATTTCAGGCTGATGCCGCAAGGCTGTATGACTAAGAGCTCCCCAAAGAATCATTGAAGGCACGCTGATTTTTCGCCCTGCCTCGAAATCAGCACGGTCCATCGCTAAGTCTATTGTTGCCGCAGCACGATAATCTTCGCAAACCGCATGGATATGTTCTGGCGTACAGTACGAAATATATCGTTCTATTTCTTCTTCAGTAAAGCCGCCCTTTCCGGGCCCTTGCTTCATAAGCTTATTGCGGATGTAAAAGGCCGGATGCGGACTTAAGAGGGTTTCGGGAAATGGTTTAGGCTGCGCCATAAACCACCAATGATAGAGATCGATCGCCATATCCGCTGTAATGTGGTTAAACACATAATGTGTAGGCAGGATGTCAAGAAAGGCAACACGACTAATCCTTAGGGGTTGATCCATCGCCATCCGGTAGGCAACCCTTGCGCCCCGGTCATGTCCTGCTAATGCAAATCGTTCAAAGCCAAGCTGACTCATCACTTCAAACTGATCAGAACCCATTTGCCGAAAGCTATAATTTCTATGATCTTTCTCGCCTGCAGGCTTAGAGCTTTCCCCATAGCCTCTGAGGTCGCTGGTCACCACACGGTAATGCTTAAGTAATTCTGGCAGCATGCGATCCCAGCTGTGTTGGGATAAGGGATTACCATGCAGCAAGAGCAATGCCGGGCCTCTGCCTCCAACTCTTCCTCGTATTCGCACGCCTGGATCGCTTGTCTGAATACTGAATACATCCATATCGAGACTCATGGCAACGCCTCAACTTGCTATGCTTGGTTCTCTAAGTTTATTTGTTGGTCGCGTGCAAGCCAGCCGCGCCGATAACCGGTGCGAAAGCCAAGCCAGGCGGCAAGCGCACCAACAAGGATAATAATGATGACAATCGCAGCAATCATTTCATGAACTCCCAGGCTTCAAGCAAACGCGAACGCTAATGGCAATGATGCACTGTGCGCTTTCCGCGGTCCAGCGGGATCAGGCGATCCTGGTTGCCGGTGGCGGTATCGGTGGCCTCGCGGCAGCACTTGCGCTTGCCAAGGCAGGCAAACAGGTCAAAGTCCTTGAGCAATCCGCGGAGATTGGCGAAATCGGTGCGGGCATGCAGCTCGGTCCCAATGCCTTCCATGCCTTCGACTTACTTGGTGTCGGCCCGATTGCCAGACAACGGGCGGTCTACACTGATTATTTGGTCATGCACGATGCGCTCGACGGCTATCAGGTCGCAAAGATTCCAACGGGCGATGCCTTTATGAGCCGTTTTGGAAATCCCTATGCGGTCATTCACAGGGTCGATGCCCACAACAGCTTGCTTGAGGCTGCGATGCAAGTCCCAGGCATCAGCTTTCATACCTCGGTCAGGGTTTGCTCAATAAGCCAAGATGAGCAACAGGTTTGCGTTGAAGACCACTTGGGTAACAAGTACACGGGGGCCGCCCTCATCGGTGCGGACGGCATCAAGTCGATCGTCCGGGAGCAATTTGTTGGCGACCCGGCGAGAGTAACTGGCCACGTCGTCTATCGAGCAGTTGTCGATCGCGAGGCATTTCCAGCCGATTTACGCTGGAATGCAGCAGCGATTTGGGTCGGACCAAAGTGTCATCTCGTTCACTACCCGCTTCGAGGCGGCGAACAGTACAACCTGGTGGTGACTTTTCACAGCCGGCACGAAGAACAATGGGGTGTTCGTGATGGGAGCGCCGAAGAGGTTCAGTCTTATTTCCATAGCGTTATTCC
>JALQWJ010000031.1 GCA_023258775.1 Burkholderiaceae bacterium
TGTCGGTACCTGCATCGGTCGGCTTTATCGCACTTTGGGGCATCGCAGTGCTCAACGGTGTGGTGCTTGTAACCTGCATCCGTCGCTTTCGCGACGAGGGCATGGCAATTGCTGAGGCCGTACGTGAAGGTTGCGTTCAGCGCTTTCGCCCGGTCATCATGACGGCCACAGTTGCATTGCTTGGACTGGTCCCTTTTTTATTTGCTGATGGTCCAGGCTCTGAGGTTCAGCGACCGCTTGCCATCGTTGTGATCGGTGGCCTGATTACCTCAACGCTGCTAACACTCGTTGTACTACCAAGCCTTTACGCCTGGTTTGACGATCAGGAGGACGAGTAAGCGATGATGAAATCGCAAACATGATGCGGGTCTACAAGAAGCCCGCGTCGCCACCCTCTTTCTTGCGCTCCATAATGATCCTGCCCTCGCCGTGGAGCATACGCCCGACATTGAGGATTTGCTTTTGAGCGTCTTCAACATCGGCAACCTTGGTTGGGCCTCGTGCCGCGAGGTCCTCGCGCACGGTATCTGCAGCGCGTTTCGCCATATTTTTAAAGATTTTTTCTCGAAGTTTTGGCGACGCGCCTTTCAGGGCAACCACCAGAACGTCTTGGGTGGTCTCAAGCATCAGGGTCTGGATTGATTTATCTTCAAGCTCGATGAGATCTTCAAAGGTGAACATTTTCTCAAGGATTGCGTCTGCAAGCGGTACATCGTATTCACGAATGACACCAAGCGCTTCCTGATCCATGCCACCTGAGAGCAGGTTGAGAATTTCTGCTGTAGGAATAACACCGCCAACACTTGAGCGTTTGGAGTCCTGTGCGCCCACATTCATCATGGTTTCGTTGAGTTCCTTGAGTGCAGCCGGTTGAACCTTTTCTAGCAAGGCCACCCGCAAGACAACTTCATTACGAATTTCGGCAGGAAATAGCTTGAGCAGGGCAGAGGCTTGAGGCGGTTCGTAAAAAGTAATAATGGTCGCCAAAACCTGAGGGTGTTCATTTTTCAGTATTTCGTAGGCAACATCGGGGTCAAGGCGCTTGAGTGCGTCAAGCCCCGACATATCGATGGCTGCTTCGAGCTTGCCCAATAAGTCTGATGCTCCCTCAGAACCAAGCGCCTTTTGAAGCATGTTCTGCATGAACGAGTCGGTGTCAAAGGCAACTTGCGCGTTGCTGATTGTGGCCTCTTTGAAATCACGCAGCACTTGCAAGAGCATGTCTCGATTTAAGGCGCGCACGATGGCCATCTTGCTTGAAATGCGCTGAACCTCAATAGGCGTGACCTGACGCAACACATCGGCAGCGACCTCAGCGCCCACCGATAGCAATACCACCGCAGCTTTCGAGGCGCCGTCGAGGTCGTCGTAGCTCATCGGGGCTTTGCCAGCCGATTTAGCCCCTTCTTTAATCTGCTCGGCGAGCGATTTTGGACGCTCAACCTTTTGTTCGGTCTCTTCTGCCACGCTTGCTCCCTCCAAGGTGCGAGCTTGCTTTTGTTAAGCCTGTTTAGTGCCTAAGTAAAAGCCCTAATTTCCTAAAACGCCTAAAACTAAAGTAGCCAACTGCTTGGTTTTTGCAGCTGTCATGAACCTGCTGAGGTTAATTAAAAGGGTTTGTCACCCAAAATCGTTGCTCGATGCATGATCCGACGTTGCGGCAGATAGTCTGCGGTTGCGTAATGCTGGGTCAATCTGTTGTCCCAAAAGGCTAAATCGTGTCGCTTCCAGCGCCAGCGCACGGTGAACTCAGGTTTGGCACAGTGTTCGCGTAAAAAGGCAAGCACCGCATCACTTTCTTTTGTCTGAAGTTCAATAATCCGGGTGGTGAAGCCTTCATTGACAAAGAGTCCGCGGCGACGGCTGACAGGATGCGTTCGGACGACCGGATGGATAACAGGCGGGTGTTTATCGCGGGCCGCTTCCCAACGCACACGCTCCTCGGGTGTTCTAGCGAAACGCCAGGCTGGGAAAGACTGCAGGAAATCGTGTTCTGCGCTTAAAGGATCAAGCATGGCACGCATCGGTGCAGATAAGGCTTCGTAGGCTGCAATACCGCTTGCCCACAGGGTATCACCCCCTGAGCTTGGCAGATGTTGCGCCGACAAAATAGCACCGAGTGGCGGTGTTTCGATAAAGGTTACGTCGGTATGCCAATTATCATTATCGGGCGGGTTGTCCATCGAGGTATCGAGCAGGATAATCTCTGCGACTTCCGGATGCTGCGGGTATACGGGATGGATGTGCAGCTCACCGAAGGCTGCTGCTAGGTCACGCTGCTGATGCGCCGTGATGTCTTGACCTTCAAAAAAAAGGACATGATGCTCGATCAAGGCCTGATGAAGTTGCGCTTGATCCTCGGGCTTAAGCGCAAGGCCCAGGTTGATGTCGCTCACTAAGGCCCCAATCGCAGGGCCAAGGGTTTGAATTTGCATCAGACTCAGCTCCTTGAGATTGCACGAGTGTAAATGATCATGAATGTCAGCCGCTTTGACTTAGCCCCCGGGGTACTGGACCTTGTTCATCATACGGTTATTAGTTTGGCACTATGTTGATCACTTTTGGAGTTAAAGCATGAACACGCAGGAAACGCAGCAACTGATTCGATTCCTCAACGGCATTGTTCAGACCGCGCCACCAACGATTGACAGTCAGGCCCAAGCGCTTATCGACCAAGCCTTTGCTAAGCAACCGCATGCTGCCTATTTGCTCACCCAGCGCTGTCTGGCACTAAGCATCGCAGTTGAAGCCGCACAGCGACGTATTACCCAGCTTGAAGGCAACGCAAATGGTCTAGCCGGCGCCAATCAGTGGGGGCAGCAGCCAGCGCTCAATCAGTGGGGGCAGCAGCCAGCACTTCAAAAGCCTCAGCCCGCTCAATTTGCTGCCCAGACGCAGCCGCAAAGCTCGTGGTCTCAAGGATTGATGGGTAGTCTTCTTGGTGCTGCAGCTGGTGTGATGATCGGGCAAGCGCTCTGGCAGGGCATGCAGCACATGCTTTCTCAGCCAGCCGATGTAGCCGGCGAAGGCGCTGCAGCAGGCAATAACTGGCTTGATTCGGGCTCAACGCAACAGGCACAAAGCGACTGGGGAACTGGGCTTTCGCTTGACGATGGTTCATTTGATGAAGGAGGTGGCGATGACTGGATCTAATCGAAAGCGGTCCTTTTTAGGGCAGGCTAGCCTGATGGCATGCGTTTTTGCATGCAGCGTCTTCTCGTCTGCAGCAATCGCCGCTGCAGACAGTAGCAGTGCCGACTCAAGCAAAGACTCACGGCCCTGGGTAAAGCAGGTGCCCGAGTTGATTACCAAGGGTGAGATCAAAAGGGCTCTCGATGATTTGATGGCAAACCAGCAAACAAACGATGCTGATTGGCATAATTTGATGGGTTTTGCTTATCGTAAACAGCAACCTCCCGATATTGCGCGTTCTGAGTTCCACTATCGAGAAGCCTTGAAGATCAAAGCCGATCATCGTGGGGCGCTCGAATATTATGGGGAACTCTTGCTCATGAAAAATGATTTGGCGGGGGCCGAAGAAATGCTCAAGCGCCTCAACAAAGCATGCTTTTTCGGTTGCGAGGAGTTGCGCGACCTTAAAAAGGAAATTGAAGCGTTCAAGCGGCGATAGATCTCGTTGAATACATCCTTTTATGCTACCCATGATTAAGGGATTGTTATCGCAATTGATTGATTGGATCGATCTCAAAGATCCTGGGCTGACAGCGATTCGCTCAGCAGCGCTTGATGGGTTTCGTGGGCAATTTCCAGATATTCTTTTCAGCGGCGAAGATTCCGGCCAGTACTATCTACAATATCAACGTTATGGCATTAAGATATGTGTTGGTTATAGAACAAAATCTGAACTCTTGCAGGAACTTAACAGGCGAGTGAGCGAGGCTGGTGTTGACGATATCCATTGGTTCAGATTTTCAGCAGAACAATCCAATCCCCAGATTCCATATTTGTACCGGAGCGCACACAGTATCAAGCAGCTAGAGGAGCTTGACAGGAATCTAAGCAATGCAGTGCTTGCAGTTGACTGGTTTTGCAAGACCTATGGCACCGAAGATGTTCGTTTTGCGCCCGATGCGGCGATTGATGCAAAGGTTTATCACGCACTTAGAAAGCGAGGAATCTTCGATGAGACTCGTGGACCTGCTGCCGTGGAAGATTCGCAACTACCGGGTTGGGACTGGCTTTGGCAGTCTTGGGAACTGTCTCAGGTTTTGTTTGAACTTGGCATCGCTTCAAGATTTGAACCATGGCGCTTTACCGAAGCTGCTCACAATCCCTACAGGCATTCAACCCCCGACTACGTAAAGACGGACGACGATCTTTGGCGTTTTGACAAGACCCTTGAGGTCTTAACGGCAGTCATCCATCGATCGCCAGGCGGGAGCGCTTACACCATCGGTGACTTTGATATTCAGCTCATCGGGCGCTTTCGTCAGTTTCTGCCAAATCTTGATGCTCGCGAGCGATTTTTGGATGAGATGTACCATCTTGGCGGGCATGCTGTTTACTCGCCCGAGACGGTGTCGCAAGTCCTCAATGCCTGCGATATACCCTGCCGAGTGACCGACTGGAGCATTATTGTTTTTGAAAATGTTGAGATTCGCATTACAGAACCAGAATGGGGAAAGCCTGGTATTTATGCCACCGATATTGTCAGCGCTGCGATTAAACGATATAACTATAATATTGAATCGAAGATGAGTGGGCGCGGGTTTCGCCACAGAGATTTGCTAAGCAAGCTGGCAGCAAAATGGGGCATCAGGCGCGATTATGTTTAGAGATGCTTAACATTAGAAATTGGCTCATCGGTCTGGTCTGCGTGCTCTAACTGCCTTGCATAATTCACAACGCAAGCGTCGAGTTCGCGGCTTTAGCAGGTGATGTTGCGTCGCAAGATTGCAAGAACAGTTATTCAGCGATAAGTTTCGTTGCTAAGGGGGAAGCAAGACAATGAGAAAGCATTCATCGAGCCTTTTTCTTTCTTTATGGCTTTGCATTTGCGCAGGTATTTTCAGTGGGGCGAGCTTTGCCCAGACTTGCCCAAGCGCAAGTTTGAAATACTGGCAAGCGTTTCCCCCAGGAGGGGAGTCCGATCTTTCCGCACGACATCAACAGACTGTTCTAAAAAAGCGCTGTCCGTCGATCGATACCATCGTGCAGTACAAGCCAGGTGCCGGCGGCGCGCTCATGTGGAGCACGATGAATAGCCTCGCAGGTGATGGACTTACCGTGGTCGGTATTAATTTGCCACACACGGTGCTGCAACCGATGGAAGGCTCAGTTCAATACAAGACCGAAGACATCACACCAGTCTTCTGGTTTCACTACACCCCCGATGCGTTGATCGTGCCCGAGCAAAGTCCAATCAAATCTTTTGCAGATTTTGTGAAAACTGCACGTACAAATCCAGGTAAATTAAGCCTTGGTGGTTCAGGCCTGAATTCGGCGAACCATGCAGCGCATGAGCGTCTTAATCGTGACTTTTCAGTCAAGACAACCTACGTGCCATTTAAAGGCACGGGTGATTTGGCCACATCTGTGATCGGTGCCCATATTGATGGTGTGATGTCCTACACTGCTTTCGCCGTGAACAATCGAGGAAAGGTCAGGGCGCTTGCGGTTGCGATGGAGAAAAGGCATCCGTTGTTGCCCGAGGTACCAACCTTTAAGGAATTGGGCGTTGACTGGGTCGATGGCGCATTTCGGGGCATTGGTGTGCCGAAGTCAACACCGATTGAAGCTCGGCGTCGGCTTGCTGAGCTTTGGGCAAGTCTTAATGCAGAGCCTGAAATGAAGGAGCTCGCCGCAAAGAGTGGTTTCGAACTCGTGAACATCGGCCCTGATCAAATGGATGGATTCATGCGAGACCGTATTAGAACCTACGCCGAAGTCGGCAAGCAAATGGGATTGGGCAACAAGTAAGCGACGAGTCGATAAATTACTTAGAGCAGTCTGCAGTCGCTCATTTCGGTGAGTTTTGTTTTTCCGAGCAATGCTAGGGTGATACTCACATCGTCGCTGAGTGTTTTCCACCACTGCGTAAGTCCTGATTCTGCGCCAGCAGCCGCCGCGTATTGAATCGATCGACCTAAAAAAACAAAGTTGGCCCCCATGGCATAGGCCTTAACGACATCTTCGCCGCTTCGTATACCACTGTCATAAAAAAGAGGATAGTCCGAGCCGATCGCATCTCTTATTGCTCGCAGCTGTTGTATTGGGGGTGGTAAAGCATCGAGCTGACGCCCACCGTGTCCGGAGACTTGGATGGCGTCGACACCTTCGCTGGCGAGGCGCAGGGCGTCCTCAACTGAGGTTATGCCTTTGACGATTAACTTGCCCTGCCACCGTTCGCGGATTCTTCGAAGCGTTGTCCAGTCCGCTTTTGCACGACTCGCGCCGCGATCGAAATGAAAATCTCTTGCGAGAAAGTTCGCCATCTTGGGTATACCAGCAATCACTTGACTCAGGGACCAACGAGGGTGCAAAGCAAAGTCGAGCACTTGCTTGGGGCCCATGCGAAACGGTATGGTGAAACCATGACGTTGATCGCGGGGTCGTCGGGCGACTTCAGGGACATCGAGCGTGAGTACTAAGCTTTGGTAGCCGGCTTGCTTTGCGCGATCCAGAAGCTTAAACGTTTGCGTACCATCACCGCTGAAATAAAGCTGGAACCAGGCAAATCCCTCAGACCATTCAATATATTGCTCAAGCGTCGATGAAGCGATGGTCGATACGCCAACGGGTACTTGGTATTTAGCGGAGAGCTTTGCAAGCCAGCGATCCGTGTTTGGTGCAGCAAGGTTACACATGGCCATCGGGCTCACGCCAAAGGGTACCAGGCACTTTTGCTCAAAAACCGCGACCGATAGATCGCGTTGTGCGACATCCACCAGCACACGCTGTTGAAGTCGAATCCTTGCGATGGCAGCCAGGTTTAGCGACTCACCATAACCAGTCCCCGCGGTACCATCGATATACTCAAAAACCATTCGCGGGAGGCGGCGCTTAGCAATGGTGCGCGCCTCATCGTAACTTAGGAGTTGCGGCGCAATCATGTGGGCTTATGTATGCTTATTTGGCCAGGCCCGATTTGATCAATAGAGGTTTTATATTGTTAAAGTATTGTTCGGCATAGCTTCGATATTCCGACGGATTCCGTCGCCATGGTACCTGGATGAAGCGATCAAGAAGGCCTTGTAAGCCTGGGTCCTCAAGGACCTGGCTAAATGCATCATAAAGACTTTGAACAATCGGGGCCGGAAGATCTTTTGGGCCGACCAGCCCATAAGGACTGTGAGCAATTGCATTAATGCCGCGCTCCCTCAAGGTTGGCACTTGTGAATACTTTGGAATTCTTTGCTCGGTAGCCATCGCCAAAATTCTGAATTGCCCCGCGTCGACCAAAGGTGCCCACTGGGCAGCGTCAGCTAGAAAATCGATATGGCCCCCCAAGAGGGCTTGTGTCCATTCCGCGCCACCTTTGTAGGGTACGTGGGTAAATTTTGCGCCAGTGACCTGGTCAATTTCGATCATGAACAAGTTACCGCTTCCGCCCACACCACTTGTGCCGTAGGTGTACTTTTCTGGCTCCTTCTTGCCTGCAGCGATTAAATCTTCGATCGTCTTCCACGGCGAATCCGATCGAACGACAATACCCATGGTGTAAGAGGAAAGGCCGCAAATATAGGTGAAGTCACGCAAAGGATGCCAGGGAACCTGCTGGTAATGGGGATAGCGCAAGCTATTAATGCTCATGCAGGCCAGGTGGTGACCATCAGGCTTTGCCTGGAGTAATTGCGCTGGAGCAAGGGTGCCTGCCGCGCCTGCCTTTACCTCAACGAGCACGCTTTGGCCAAGCAATTTGCCTACTCGCTCTCCCATAAAACGAAGCTGGAGGTCAGTCACTCCGCCTGCTGCAAAGGGGTTATAAATTACAATCGGCTTTTCCGGGCGCCAACGAGTTTGGGCATGCAATGAGTAATGTGCTGCCACAACTGAGCCGCCAACAATCTTTAAAGCATTACGTCGCGACGAATCTAAACCGGGATCAAAAAATCGATTCTTCATCAATGTCTCCCAAGGAATTTTTTAATGATGTTAGAAAAAATATTTACTCGATGTGTTGCGGCCGATGTCAGTGTTATGTAGGGCTCATCCATCGGCACAGGTCATGCCTGAAAGCCTCCGATTTGTGATCCTAGGAATAAACCAGACGCGGAAGCCACAAGACAAGATGAGGCACATAGGTTAAGACCGCGAGGGAAAACAGTAGCGGTATAAGCCACGGAAGAATCGCCATGGTGGTGCGTTCGACCGATAGTTGAGCGACTCTGGCAAGCACAAAAAGCACCATGCCCATGGGCGGATGAAGTAAACCGATCATGAGATTGAGCACCATGATAAGGCCAAAATGTACAAGATCGATGCCAAGTTGTTGACAAATCGGTACAAGAATAGGTACTAAAATCGTGATCGCAGCGGTCGGTTCAAGAAAGCACCCTACGAAAAGCATGAGTAGATTGGCCATCAGCAAAAATACCCAAGGCTCGCGGGTAAAGCCCAGCACCCATCCAGAAATAGCAGCGGTCACCCCGGTCGCTGTGAGCATCCAGCCAAAAATACTGGCTGCTGCGACAATGAAGAGCACTGTCGATGTGGTCTCCACGGTATCAACACAAATCTTGAGCAGTGCCCGAAGGGTCAGGCTGCGATACCAGAGGAATCCCAGTACCAATGCCCAGACACATGCAGCAATTGCCCCCTCAGTGGGGGTGAAAAGGCCGGTAGTCATCCCGCCGATCAATAAGACCGGCGTCATGATGGGTAGCACCGCTTGAAAACGAAAGATCCGGTCAATCGCAAAAAGCACGACTAATGCAATTGCGACGGTGAGTTGCGGTTGCGTGCCGAGCTTGGTGATAAAAAACCAAATACAGCTTGGCCATGCAGCAACAACAAGACTTTCAAGAATTGCTTTGGCAAAGCGGCCCTTATCGAAACGAATATCACTGCCCCAGCCATTTCGATGAGCGAAGTAGGCGACAGTCAGCATCATGAGCAATGCCATGATGATCCCAGGCAGGATACCCGCCAGGAAAAGGGCTCCTACCGAGACGTTGGCCATCATCCCGTAAATAACAAAGGGCAGGCTTGGTGGAATAATCGGGCCGAGTGTTGCGCTTGCCGCAGTAACACCAACCGCAAACTCGCCCGAGTAGCCGTGATCTTTCATCGCCTTGATTTCAATGGTCCCAAGACCAGCAGCATCTGCAATTGCCGTGCCGCTCATCCCTGCAAAGACCACTGAGCCAACGACATTAACATGGCCCAGTCCTCCTTTAAACCAACCTACCAACGCGAGCGCGAAGGCGTAAATACGGTTAGTAATGCCGGCGTTATTCATTAAATTACCGGCAAGAATAAAAAACGGCACGGCGAGCAGAGGAAAGCTGTCAACACCACTGACCATGCGGTGAACCACCACAAAAGCTGGAACGTTGCCGCTAATCAAAATATAGATCAATGAGGCGCCTGCCATGGCAATAGCAACGGGCACCCCACCCGCCATCAGCAAAAGAAAAAGCACCTTAAGCATTGCGTTTTACCCTGTGAAAGCCAAGCCTCACCCGCCGCTCCCTGATGCCGGATGAATGAAAATCGACTTCAATGGTCGAAGAAGGCGGATTGTCGATTTGCTGATTCTGCGCGCACCCTTTGCTTTCGACTCCACTGATTAGCGCTCGTGAATGGAGGACTCAGGTCGCTCAAGCACACTATAGCCGCGCTGCCAATGGATCACGCTGATTTGAATCGAACGCAAGGCCATCGCTGCAAAGCCGCCAAGACAAACCCAATAAAGCATGCTAACCGGTAGATCGACAACCGTCATTCTGGATGCGCCAAGCTTCTCGATGAGCAAGTAACACAGGTAAACCATAGCGATATAAAAAGCACTTCGAATAAGGTCAACAAGGCTTGCGAGAAGTCTTGCTGCAGGCTTTGGCAGATAGCGATAAACGAAGTCAACCTGGATATGATTATTGCGTGCTACACCAATAACCGCTCCGCTGAATACGGTTGCCACAAGCAAATAGCGGGCGATTTCTTCCGTCCACGAAGCCGAGTCATTCAGCACATATCGGGTAATGAACTGCGTGAGCACGACCAAGGCGAGGACGGCAAAAAAGAAAACGCTAACCCAGGCCTCCCAAGGTACCTGGGAGAAGTCTGCAATATCGTCCTCAATATGCAAGCCGGCATCTTCGGCTCTCTTAACGCTGTCGACCGGACCAGCATCGGAGGACTTTTGCACGACTACTTCCTAACTACTTGATGGCAACCACGCGGTCCCAGTCGCGCTTGTCCAGTCCCATGCTGCTGAATTCGACTGCCTTAAGCACACGTTGCTGGAATGCAGCGCGATCGACCTCAATGATGTTGACGCCTTTGCTCTTGAAAATACCAACCAGTTCGCCTTCGCGTTTGCGAATCTCCTGAGTGGCCTTTTCGGCGGCCTCCTGGGTCACATCAGCGAGTGTCTTTTGTTCAGCGGGCGACATCTTGGCAAGAACCGCTGGGGCAACAATCGTTAAAAGCGCGTCTGCGATATGGCCTGTCATCACAATATGCTTTTGCACTTCATAAAATTTCTTTGCCTCGATAGTGGGCAGAGGATTCTCTTGCGCATCGACCGTACCATTTTGTAATGCTAAATAGACTTCCGCAAAGGCAATTGGGGTTGGATTAGCGCCACAAGCTCTTGGCATCGCTGTATAAGCGGGAGCGTCTGGAACCCTCATTTTCAAGCCTTTCATCTCATCACAATTCTTAAACGGTTTATTGCTTGTCGAATGGCGAACACCGTAATAGGTGAGTGCGAGCACCGTGTTGCCATTCGTTGCCTTTTTATAGCCATCGGTGAGTTCGCGAAAAACATCACTCTTGCTGTACTTGATCACATGATCGGCATCACGGAAGGTAAAGGGATAGTAACTGACCGCAAGTCTCGGGAAGGAGCGCGCTGCGAACGAAGCGCCCGTGTAAATCATATCGACGG
>JALQWJ010000320.1 GCA_023258775.1 Burkholderiaceae bacterium
GAGGATGCTATCAAGACCGGTATTCAAGGCGCACGCTATGCGTTGCGCACCGTCATACTGCCTTTCATCTGGATCTTCAATCCACAACTTCTATTGATCGATGTTCATGATGCCTGGGAGTTAATTCGCGTTGTCGCTGCATGTAGCCTCGCGATGCTTGTCTTTGGCGCCATTAGCATGAACTGGTTTCGAGTTAAGAGTCGTTTGTGGGAAAACTTACTCTTATGTCTGGCTGTGGTCTTTTTGTTTCGCCCAGATTTGATGATGGATCAGTTGCGACCACCGCTTGAAGAGCGAAAGGTCTCGAGTATTGACGACATTGCTCATCACGCCAGCGATGATGCCCGCCTAGTCTTCGTTATTCGGGGGATGAATCTTGAGGGTGAGAACATTACAAAAACGCTTGCATTAAATCTTGGGTCAAACGGTGATGAAGGGCGTAAACGGCTTTCAAGCGCGGGAATACAACTCATGTCGCTAGGGGGACAAAGCCAAATTAGCGCTGTCCGATTCGGATCCCAGGCGCAAAAAGCTGGATTCGAGCAGGGATGGGAGGTTGTTTCAATCATGGTTCCAGCGGAGCGTCCAACGCCTCATTGGTTTTATCTGCCCGCTTGTATCCTCATCTTGATTGTCTGGTTCACCCAAGGCTTTCGAATGCAACGCACTTGAGTGAGATGTCTGTTGTGAAACCAACACCCAATCGATCGGGTAAAGGAATTTAAGCAATGAAGCGACGAAAATTTATATTGATGACAGGTGCTTCCTGGATTGCTAGTTACGCCTCTCAACATCCGGTTTTCGCGCAGGGCGCTTACCCAAATCGTCCAGTAAAGATTATCGCTCCAGTCCAGCCCGGTGGGGGTGTTGATCTCGTTGCAAGAACGATGGCCGAGCAGCTATCAAAAGTCTTTGGGCAGGCCTTCGTGGTTGAGAATCTGGCAGGTGGAGGCGGGATTGTTGGATCGATGGCAGCAAAAAAGGCGCCTGCTGATGGCTACCATTTGTTTTTGTCCTACGTTGGAACCCATGGCACCAATCCTGCGGTGAGAAAGCTGCCCTACGATGCAATCGAGGATTATAGCCATATCGCTATGATCGCTGGAACACCAAACGTGCTTGTGGTCTCCTCCCAGGTAGTCGCGAGCGATTTGATTCGCTTCCTCGAATTGGCCAAGAAAAATGGTTCAACCTGGAGCTATGGCTCTTCCGGCACTGGAACCCTCACACATCTCGCGATGGAGCAACTCAAATTGGCCGCCGGTTTTAATATCGCCCATGTACCCTATCGAGGTATCGGACCCGCACTCACCGACACCATCGGGAACCAGGTCCAGTGCATGATGCCGGGGCTTGCTGCAGCTTTGCCGCATCTTCGCGCGGGACGGATCAAAGCAATTGCTGTCACCGGTAAACAAAGACATTCAACGCTACCCTCGGTCCCAACGCTCGAGGAGTTGGGCTTTGCCGGGTTCGATGGTGTTCAGTGGTATGGACTTTCTGGTCCAGCGCGCATGCCATCAGAGCTTGTGATTCGCTTAAACGCAGAAATTAATAAAGTGATTGCCTTAGATGAGGTGAAGCGCAAGTTTATGGTTGAGGCGCTTGAACCCATGCCAATGAGCGCTGCAGACTATGCGCGTTTTATCAGGAACGACATTGCGCGCTGGCAGCGGGTTGCACGAGAACGCAATATCCAACTCGATGAGACCTAGCGAATAGACTGCTCGCTCGTTACATCAAAAAAATGTAGCTTTTCTGGGTTAAGTGCAAGTTTGACCTGATCTCCCGGCCTTACTTTTAAGGTCGGCTCGACACTTGCAACCAAAGCTGCATCGCCGCAGCGTACATCAAGCAGTATCTCGGATCCAAGTTGCTCAGCAACTTCAACGCTCGTGATCAGGCAAACACCCTCGGGGTCATCAGGTTGCGCCGTTCTTAAATCTTCGGGGCGAATGCCAAGCCATACTGACTGATTGTTAT
>JALQWJ010000321.1 GCA_023258775.1 Burkholderiaceae bacterium
CCGTTTGTGCCGTTTTCACCAGATGAACCGTTTGAGCTGTTTTCACCAGATGGACCGTTTGAGCCGTTTTCACCAGATGGACCAGTTGCACCAGCTAAGCCGTTTGTGCCGTTTTCACCAGATGAACCGTTTGAGCTGTTTTCACCAGATGGACCAGGTGGTCCAGTTGCACCGGCTAAGCCGTTTGCACTGTCAGGTGTTGGTTGAGGTTTAGGTTTGTTTATTGTGACTTGTCCGTTTTGTTGAAATGAAACAGATATATATCCTTTTTTCTCCAAAATTTCCAAAGAGCGCACGACGAATCCAAAGATTGCTGCTGCGACTTGGAAACAACAAGTGCTGTCGATTGCAATGGGACAAGCAGGCCAGGGAACAGAGCAATTGCGCCGCTGGCAGCTTCGCGGGCGAAGCAAACAAGCACGTACCGAGTATTGGCTAGCTGGTGCTGTGCTTGCCGGGCTTGCTGTCTGGTTTAGCATTGACGCCTGGCAACATCATCGAAGTGCCCAAAGATCGGATCCATTGGCGGTGGTTCAACAACGTCTGGATGATCCGCCGAGTGCCATCAATGCTCGCCCTGTCGAACTGGCTAAGGGAGGCAGGGTTGACCTTGCGCTTGCCAAGCCGAGTGAGCCCGATTACCCCCAACCCTTTGTAACGAAACCAAACGATAGCAATTTGCAGAGTTCAAGTAAGAACAATAGCGCGGGCGATCGGCAGTTATTGAAATCTGAAAACAAGGCAAAGAACGCGGAGCCCTCTGCGAGTTTGAACAAAGATAGGGTGCAGGATAAGTCCAATAATCGCGACGCTGATCAAGTCCTCAACAACGGACAAGCCAGGTCATCGAGTCAGGACAGATTCGGTTTTTCTGGCAAGGAATTACGTTACCCTGATCGCAAAGCGCTTGCTGAAGCAAGCACGCAAGGCCTTCAAACCTCCCAAAGTGGCCAAGCGATGCAAGGCACACAAGCAGCTTCGAGCTTCAGCGTGGCCGCACAAAGTAACGGACCAGAGTCAAGAAATCTTGATCTTTGCGAAGTTTCAGACCGCATGGCGAGCGTCGTGGTTCCGGTCAGTCGCCTAAAAAATACACCCTATGTTCATGTGGCCTCAGGGGTGAGTCAAAAAGTCTGTGTTCGCAGTGCCGATGGCCGCGTCGAGCGCTTGAACTTATCGGCCAACGAAGCGCGTTCGATTTTTGGCAAAGCGCCATTCACCGTAGTCAGCGAACAGCCCTCATCGGTTGAGATTTTCTATCTCGGTGCTCGGGTGCGGCACAACGGTGAGTCGCGAGTCCTCAAGATTGTCGACCCTGATCCGATTTCTTAGTGCGGATGCGCGCCATGCTGGTGGGCTATAGCTACGACCCGATTTATGCCCGACATGATATGGGTGCTGGCCATCCCGAGTGTCCTGAGCGTGTTCAGGTCATTGATGCGCATTTAAGATCGGTCGGTTTGTTTGAACGATTAGTAAGTTTTAAGGCCGAGCCAGCGAGTCGTGACGATGTGTTGCGCGCTCACGAAGCGAACTATGTCGAACGGGTTTTTGCGCTTGCACCTGGGCCGGGAGAAACGGTGCAGCTTGATGGCGATACCGCGATGAACGAGGCAAGCCTGTCTGCTGCGCTGAGCGCGGCCGGTGCAGCAATCAGGGCGGTTGACCATGTGTTAGATGGAAGCTTTAGCCGGGCATTTTGCAATGTTCGTCCCCCTGGCCATCACGCTGAATCTGATCGCGCCATGGGTTTTTGTATTTTCAATAGCATTGCAATTGCCGCGCGCTACGCTTGTCTGGTTCGCGGACTTCAAAGGGTTGCGATCGTTGATTGGGATGTTCATCACGGCAACGGTACCGAGGAAATCCTAGCTGGAGACGCTCGGATATTCATGGTGCACAGCTTTCAATCACCCCTTTATCCTTATAGCGGTGTTGAGCCGCTTGGTGATAATACTTGCAACATGCCACTGCC
>JALQWJ010000322.1 GCA_023258775.1 Burkholderiaceae bacterium
ATGTTTGTGTGGACGTGGTTAATTACCGCCTACTTGCTGATCGCTGTGATGCCGGTCTTGGCTGGCGCGATCACGATGCTGCTTACTGACCGTCATTTCGGCACTTCGTTTTTTAACGCGGCAGGCGGTGGTGATCCGGTTATGTATCAGCACATCTTCTGGTTCTTCGGGCATCCCGAGGTTTACATCATGATTCTGCCTGCTTTCGGCATCGTTTCAGAGATCATTCCGGTGTTTTCGCGCAAGCGCTTGTTCGGTTATTCCTCGATGGTGTACGCCACTGCCTCGATTGCCATTCTTTCCTTCATCGTGTGGGCCCACCATATGTTCACGACCGGGATGCCGGTTACCGGACAGTTGTTCTTCATGTACGCAACCATGTTGATCGCTGTGCCCACCGGGGTGAAGATTTTCAATTGGGTGGCCACGATGTGGAAAGGCGCGATGACCTTTGAAACGCCGATGCTTTTTGCGATCGGCTTTATTTTCGTGTTCACCATGGGTGGCCTTACCGGCATTATTTTGTCGGTTGCCCCCCTCGACATCCAGTTACATGACACTTATTACGTGGTGGCGCACTTCCACTATGTGTTGGTGGCGGGTTCTTTATTTGCCTTATTCGCAGGCACTTATTACTGGCTTCCGAAGTGGACTGGTCATTACTACGATGAATCGATTGCCAAATTCCACTTTTGGGCATCACTGATCACGTTTAACATTACGTTCTTCCCGATGCACTTCCTCGGTCTTGCTGGGATGCCGCGTCGTTACATTGATTACCCCACTCAGTTCACTGATTTCAATGTGCTTGCAACCGTGGGAGCCTTTGGTTTCGGCTTCAGTCAGCTGATATTCCTATACGTCGTGCTTAAGTGCATCCGTGGTGGTGAAAAAGCCCCCGACAAGGTCTGGGAAGCAGCTGAAGGTTTGGAATGGACAGTACCTTCACCCGCTCCTTTCCACACCTTTGAGCAACCCCCAACTGTGAAGTAAATCGCTGGGAGGCAGGGTTGGGCACGTCTCCTCCCTGCCTACAGATCCAGGTGAAGTCGCGCTAAATGATTTGCGAGCCATGAGTAATAACCTCAAAACCGCGCTTATCCTTTTATCGATAGCCGCGGTGTTTTTTTTGGGTGTGATTGGCAAACGGATTTTTCTCGGGGCATAGCGCCAGTGGCAGTTTTAAGCGAATGAAAAGCACATGCAAAGCGATTTCAGACAACTAAACAAAACGATGCTCGGCAAATTGCTGGTTGCATCGGTATTGATGTTTGGTTTTGGTTTTGCGATGGTGCCGATTTACCAAAAGATTTGTGAGGTAACAGGTGTCAATGTACTCACCCAACGCGACGAGCGCGCAGAAGCTTTTGCCAAAAATACGCAAGTTGATTCCACACGAAGCATCACCATTGAATTTGATGCCAACGCCCACGGGCCCTGGCAGTTTAGGCCTGAGGTCAACGCAGTGAGGGCCCACCCGGGCGAACTGGTCACGGTTTATTATGAATTGCGAAACCGCAGTGAGACCTCAGTCACCGGCCAGGCGATCCCTAGCTACGCACCAGGACACGCAGCCAATTATTTCAAAAAGCTAGAGTGTTTTTGTTTCAAACAACAAGCGCTTGATGCAGGCGAGACCCGTAAATTTCCAGTGGTGTTTGTCGTTGATCCCCAACTTCCCAGCGACGTGAGCAACATCACCTTGTCCTACACATTTTTCGATATCGCGGGTACCACTAAATCCTCTGCAGGCACGTTAAGCAACGGCCTGCCTTTGACTGAATCAGGATCACCAGATCATACGGCGATGAAGCCTGTCGTGCCTGGCCGTCGGGGCTGATGGCACAACGAATGCAAAGCTCGAATAAGCGATGAGTGAATCAGATGCACCCGTTAATCGAAGCCTGTTTAAAACAGTGCTGGCGGTAGCAGCGTCTTTTTTTGGTGTTAGAGGTAGCAAAGAGCAT
>JALQWJ010000323.1 GCA_023258775.1 Burkholderiaceae bacterium
CTTGCGCACTTCACATAGGGCCGGTTCCAGACGTTATTGGCTTCATACATCGCAAAAAGTACCCGACGGTGAACTGGCTTCAGACCGTCACGAACATCGGGCAAAGCCCTGCCAACGATCACACTCATGGCGTAATCGAGGTAGGAGCGACGCATCTCCTCTTCAAGACTAATGGGCAGGGTTTCTTTGGCGAATAGTTCCATGGAGATGCCGAAATAGGCTGGCCGGACTCGGCCAAATACCATAATCGTCGAAGTTTACCAGTTAGGATTTCGGCAACGTGAGGTGACCAACTTGAATCAAGAAAGCTTGAATTGCAGACTCTTGCTGCCACGCTGGATTGCGACCGCCGTGCCCGGTCAAGCGCTCCTCGAGTCGCATGGCGTCTTCGTACGCGATGGATTGATCTGCGAAGTTGCAGCGCAGGATGAATTGCGTCGGCGATATCCCGATGTTGAGCGTATTGAGCTCGCTGATCATTTGCTCATTCCTGGTCTGGTTAATTTGCACACGCATGCTGCCATGGCACTACTGCGGGGTGTTGGTGACGATCTTCCGCTTCAGTCCTGGCTACACGAAAGAATCTGGCCGCTTGAGCGCGAGCTGGTTTCGGAGACTTTCGTTTACGACGGCAGCATGCTGGCAGCCATTGAGATGCTTCAAGCTGGGATTACTACGGTCAACGATATGTATTTTTTTCCTGATCAGGGTATCGAAGCGATGCGTGCCGCGGGGATGCGGATCAGCGCGGGATTAATCGTGATCGACTTTCCTTCAGCCTACGCTAACCATGGCGAAGACTATTTGCGCAAAGGTATGGCAATCCGGGATCGTTGGATGAATGACACCGCAGTAAGTTTCTGCCTCGCACCTCATGCACCCTATACAGTTTCAGATGCCGTGCTTGAGCAGGTTGCGGTTTTATCTGCCGAGTTAGGATTACCAGTGCATATGCACGTGCATGAGACGGCCCGTGAAGTTGAAGAGTCTTTGCATTTGCACGGTCTAAGGCCACTGCAACGTATTGCCAAGTTCGGATTGCTCGGTCCGGATCTGATTGCGGTACACGGCGTTCACTTCAATGAAAGCGACATTGCGATGATGGCTGGTGCTGCTGCTCATGTCGCTCACTGCCCTCACTCCAACCTTAAGCTAGCCAGCGGTTTTGCTCCGATTGCAGCTTTACTCAAGGCTGGCGTTAATGTCGGCATTGGTACCGACGGCGCCGCGAGCAACAACCGCCTCGATCTGCTCGCAGAGGCTGCAACTGCCGCAAGGCTTGCCAAAGCGGTGGCTGGCGACGCTAGCGCGTTTGCCGCGCCTCAGGTCCTCCATGCGCTCACGCTTGGCGGTGCCACGGCGCTCGGTTTGCAAGATCGCATTGGATCGATCGAGCTCGGCAAGGAAGCAGATCTTGTTGCAGTTGATTTAGGCGGCTTAATTTGCTCTCCATGTATCGATCCGCTGTCGCATTTAATTTATGTGTGTGGCACGGAGCAGGTGAGTGATGTTTGGGTCGCGGGTGAGCCTGTTGTCAGAATGCGACAGCCTGTCTCACCGGTTTTCAATGAGCATCGTGATCGTCTCCGAAGCAGGCTGCCGCTGTGGCAAAATCAGGTTGTAAGTCATTTAAATAGGCTGAATCGTCAAACTGTTGTGTAAGGTGGGTCGATGAAGTGGTCAACGCGATTAATTTGATGGTCGGTGCGTCTCAGGCGCCTGGTCAAACAGTGAGGGACTCATGAAGAAGATTATCTCGATTGCTGCTGTGGCAGCTGCTCTCGCAGTACCTGGATTCGCTTTCGCGCTAGCCAATAATGGCTATGCGATAAGTGCCGATGGTCAGAATGTTCGAAACGCTTCTGGTGAATGCTGGCGCGCTGGTCATTGGACGCCAGCAATGGCAACCATGGCCTGTGATCCCGATCTCGTACCTAAGCCGGCAGCAGCA
>JALQWJ010000324.1 GCA_023258775.1 Burkholderiaceae bacterium
TGCCAGTCTTATCTGATCCTGTCCCGCCTGCGCCTCGACCCGGCCCAAAATTAGCAACGCCAGTCCACACAGCAGCGCTCGGCAATCCAATAAAAAGAATGGTTAGGGCAATAAGCGTGCGCCCAGGCGTCATGAACTTACGAAAGCGAACCCAGACGGACTCAGTAGTCATGCTTCAATCCCCGCGTTAATGGCTCATTTTGAAATTTCTAAGGTAAACAGAGTGTAAATAATAGCAATGCGTGCCCGCCATGGACAAAAGCATTGGTGCTGAGCATTTCCGACTGTGTCATAACGCCATTTGACTCAAAATTGGGGCGTTCACAGGATACTTGAGCGCCCTAAAGTTGCACTTAAAGAACATACTCAGTCGAACCTCTCATGCATGAACCCCACTTTTGGCGACCCCTGCTACCCCATCTTCGACTACTGGGCTACACAGGACTGATCCCGTTTGCCAGTTTTGCACTCGGCGCTTGGTTAATGCCAACCGAGGCATTGAGGACATTAAGCCTTTTGATGCTTAGGGTTTACGGCTTATCGATCCTAAGTTTTATTGGTGCAATATCCTGGGGACTGGCCATCAGTATTGACGATCTCAATCCGGCCGAGCGCAAATCCTTAGTTTACTGGAGCGTTGTCCCGTCTTTATTGGCTTGTGCAAGTTTCTTGCTTCCGTCGTCAGGTGCCTGCCTCACGCTTGCCGTGATTGCAGCGCTTGCACTCGCAGTTGACTTGCGCACCGCAATCCGGGTGAAACTGCCCGTGTCGTGGCGGATGCTCCGTATGCACCTGTCGCTGGGTGCGATCCTTTCGCTTGGCGCTGGGGCCTATCTTGCTGAGATTGGGGGAAAATAAATTGTTCGGGTCATTGAGAGGTTTGCATTCAAGGTCTAAGTTTCAGCGGGATCTTTGTGCGAAAGCAGACCACTTCTTATGCCAAAGTTTCATATGCTTTTTGCAAATTATGGCGAATGGTCAGTCAAAAAACATCGAAGATCTCATGATTCTCACAAAAGACTAGCGCTACGCCAAAGTCAAAGAGGAATTGTCCGATGAAACTTGCACCCTCGCCTGATCGTCTGAAACCCTCAACAATGAGCCATCACGGACACTTACTCAGTCCGAAAACAAGGCATCTTAAGTCTGTGATTTTTTTTATCGCAACGAGTTTTGTGTGCTCAACAGCCTTAGCCCAGGTTCGCCAAGTGCAGCAGCCGCTCGCCAGTAACGCTTTCAGCGCCTCAAGCAGTGCCAAGTCAAACCCGCAAATCGCAAGCAAGGGACAGGAAAGCAAATCCGCCAACCCTCATGTACTCAAGCCACTCATCAGCGCTGAGGAACTTGAAAAGCAACTTGAACAACCACTATTGCGAGTGCTTGACATCCGTTCACCCCAAGCCTATTTCACAGCCCATATCCCAGGCGCCCTTAATGCCCCTTATGGCGGCTGGCGTGGCCCAGCCAGTAATCCTGGCGAATTACCAAGCATCGAAAAACTGACTACGCTGATTCAGAGCCTTGGCATCACGCCTGCCCATCACATCGTGGTGACATCGCATGGCGATGACCCGACTGACTTTGGCTCTGCAGCCCGCGTGTACTGGACACTGAAGGTGCTGGGGTTAGAAAAGCTGTCCATCCTTAATGGCGGCATGAAGTCATGGAACCAGGCAGAACTGCCAACCGATCCTGGGAGTGCGTCGGTTGCAAAAAGCCAATTCAGGCCAACGATCAACCATGCCATGCTTGCGGGGCGAGACGAGATCGCAGCGCTGATTGGCAAGCCTCAGGCAAAGCTCATCGATGCACGCCCTGCAGCGTTTTTCATGGGCGAAACGAGACATGGCGCAGCCTTGCAGGCCGGCACACTTAAGGGGGCGAGCAATATCGAGCATGACCGATGGTTTGCTGAAGGTAGCGCACGCTTTGGCAGCGAACAACAGGCT
>JALQWJ010000325.1 GCA_023258775.1 Burkholderiaceae bacterium
TAGCGCTGCGGGTTGTACCGTGCATTTGAACAAAGAGCCGATCATCGAATACATCCACAGCAATATCGTGTTGTTGAAGAACATGATTGCCCAAGGCTATGCCGATGCACGCACCATTACGCGTCGTATTCAAGCGATGGAAGCGTGGCTGGCTAATCCACAGTTGTTGCAAGCGGACAAAGACGCTGAGTACGCTGAGGTCATTGAAATCGATATGAACGAGATCAAAGAGCCAATCGTCTGTTGTCCGAATGACCCCGATGACGCCAAGACTTTGAGTGATGTCGCTGGCGCCAAGATCGACGAAGTCTTCATCGGTTCTTGTATGACCAACATCGGTCACTTCCGTGCCGCATCCAAATTGCTTGAAGGCAAGCGTGACATTCCCGTAAAACTCTGGATGGCGCCTCCTACCAAGATGGACGCGCAGCAACTCACCGAAGAGGGCCACTACGGCGTATTCGGCAATGCAGGCGCACGCATGGAAATGCCAGGATGCTCGTTGTGCATGGGTAACCAAGCGCAAGTGAAAGAGGGCGCCACGGTGATGTCCACCAGCACCCGCAACTTCCCCAACCGTTTGGGAAAAAACACAAATGTGTATTTGGGTTCCGCCGAGTTGTCAGCTATTTGCTCGAAGCTAGGACGCATTCCCACGCAAGCCGAATACCTGGCAGATATGGGTGTGATCAACGCCGATGGCAGCAAGATCTACAAGTACTTGAACTTTGATCAGATTGCGCAGTACCAAGAGGCTGCTGAGGCTGTAAAAGCTTAATCAGCGCAACAACTAAAACGCCGCCTCAGTAGTGATACTCGGGCGGCGTTTTTATTTAAGCAGGCGACGTTTATTCTGGTTCAATCTTCGCGTCCCGCACCACCTTGCCCCAACGTGGTGCTTCTGCTTTGATAAGCGCGGCAAATTGCTCGGGTGTGCCGCCGCCTAGTTCGTTTCCTTGGCTCAAGATTTTTTCTTTGACTTCGGCGGTTTGCAAGGCTTGGTTACAAGCACTGTTGAGCAATTTGATGATGTCAGCGGATAGTCCTTTGGGCCCAATTAAACCTTGCCAATTGAGTACCTCGACTGCTGGGTAGCCTTGCTCGGCCATAGTCGGTAAGTTGGGTAATAAAGGCGAACGCGCTTTGCTGGTAATGGCCAAAGGGCGCATACGGCCACCTTGGATAGACGGCATGGCGGCATACATTTGCTCAAACATCATGTGCACTTGGCCGCCCATCAAATCGGTCGCTGCGGCAGAACCACTTTTATAAGGGGCGTGGATCATGTCGATACCTGCAGTGTGTTCAAACAAAGCTCCGCTGAGGTGGTGCGAACCGCCAATGCCGCCAGATCCGTAGCTCAGTTTGCCGGGGGTTGCTTTGGCGGCAGCAACGATGTCTTTCACGGATTTAAAAGGCGAGTCATTTCGCACCATCAAGATCAAAGGCCCTCGTTCGATCAAAGCAATAGGAATAAGATCGTTGGCGGGATCAAAATTTAATTTTTTAAACAAAGCATGGTTGACTGCCAGGGGTGCAAAGTTACCCATGCCAATCGTGTAGCCATCGGGCTTGCCACGCGCAATCAACTCGGTGCCGATGTTGCCGCCAGCACCGGCTTTGTTGTCGATGATGATGGGTTGTCCCAATATCGTGCTCATTGCTTTGGCGACTTGGCGTGAACGGCTGTCTGCATTACCACCTGCGGCATATGGGCAGACCCACGTAATGGGTTTGCTGGGGTATTTGTCTTGCGCTTGGGCCCACTGCGTTGCTAATGAGGGCGTTAAGGCTGCTGTGGCTTGAAGTAGTGTTCTGCGTTTCATGGGCTATCTAACTTGTGAGATCCGAAGCACGGATCATAAAGTCACTTATGCGCAAACGCCATGCACAATGTCGCCCATGTCAGAAAAAGTTTCGATCGTAGGCGGTGGCATTG
>JALQWJ010000326.1 GCA_023258775.1 Burkholderiaceae bacterium
CGTTTCAGGTCGATTCGTGCTGACCTTGTTTGAGCGCCTAAGCGCGACGCAACTGCCCTATTACATCGATTTCATGACACATTTGGCCGAGCACGGCGTTGCCTGCCCCAAGCCGATTACCAACCGCTCGGGCCTTCGCCTGGGAAGCCTGGCAGGCAAGCCTGCTGCGCTGGTAACTTGTCTGCCGGGACGCGCCAATATGCAGCCGGCAGCCTTGCATTGCGCAGCCGTTGGGCATCAGCTCGCCCGTATGCACCTTGCAGCACGCAGTTATCCGAAGCGACAAGCGAATCTGCGCGGCTTAGCCTGGTGGCAGCAGGTCGTACCCATGCTCGAGCCCTTTGTGAGCAATGAGCAATGGGATTTGTTGCAGACAGAATTGAAGTTGCAAATCAGTTTTCAGGCCTCAAAGTCCTATGGAGAATTGCCGAATTCAGCGGTACATGCTGATCTCTTTCGCGACAATGTGCTTTTTGATGGCGAGCAACTCGGCGGCATGATCGACTTTTATTTTGCCGGCGACGACACCTGGATGTTTGACCTCGCAGTGACCTGTAATGACTGGTGCACTGAGTCGGCAAGCGGCGCCTGGGATCAGCCACGTTTGCATGCGCTGCTTGATGCCTACTGCAGGACAAGAACGCCGCAGGTAGCTGAGCTTGAAGCCTGGCCTTTCGCGCTAAGGGCAGCGGCTTTTCGTTTTTGGGTGTCGCGGCTCTTCGATCTTTATTTGCCGCGCGAAGCAAGCCTGCTGACACCAAAGGATCCAAGTCAATTTGAACGCGTCTTAATTGCGAGGCATGGCGACCATCAACTCGCAAGCTTGCGAGAAAGCATAGCCCGTGTCGATCAAGCATCGACAACCGCGGCATCCTAGGCTTAAGGAATAGCGTGCACGTTAAGCGGGTTTCGATCAGGCAAGGCATCCAGTGGATTGGCGAAGGACTACGCCTGGTGAGGCAAAGCCTTGGTCCGCTAAGCATGCTAACCCTCGCCTACTTGTTCGCGCTCATGCTCCTCACACTGATACCGGTCATTGGCCCCGCAGCACCGCTCATCCTCGTGCAAGTGTTATCGGTGGGACTCATGGAAGCGGTGCGGATGACAGATCGTGGCGAGACGCCACCGCTTTCGACCCTATTTGCGGGCTTTCGGCGTTATGGGTCGACCACAAGAAACCGCCTTATTGGCCTGGGGCTGATTAACGCTGCTGCAACGCTACTCGCACTTGCGGCCGCTGCAAGTGTCGATAACGGGAGTCTGATTAAGGTTGCAACCGGAACGATGGATGCCTCGGAGTTGCAATCGATCGACCAGGAATTGTTGTGGGCAAGCCTGATTTTCGCAGCGCTTTACATGCCTGCGCAAATGGCACTTTGGTTTGCACCGATTTTTGCAGCCTGGCACGGACTTGGCATTGGTCAGTCACTTTTTTACAGCTTCTTCACTGTCTGGCAGAACAAGGGCGCTTTTTTAGCGTTTATGTTGGGCTGGTTCGCTATGGCTTTCGCTGCCTCTTTGGTCTTGCAAGCCATCAAGTGGCTCGCACCCAATACCCCATTGTTGCTCTCAATCGTGCTTACCCCTTTGTCACTGATTCTCATGACGGCGCTATACGCCTCTTATTGGCCAAGCTATCGGGACAGCGTAAGCGCTTCGGAACCTTAGGACAGCAAGCACTTATTTCTAAAGAGCTCTCATCTGGCCACCAAACGCGCCAACCGCTTCAAAGTAGCTGCAATTTAGCCACCGAAAGCGCAAGCCACTTTAAGCCCTGTCGCCCAAAATTAATTTGCGCTCTTGCATCAGCACCCCTGCCCTCGAGGCTCACCACCACACCGTCACCGAATCGATCATGGCGAACGCTCTGCCCGATACGCATCGCAGGGGCTGTAGACTTGGTCGTTGTAAAGCTTTCATGTTTCGAAGCCTGTT
>JALQWJ010000327.1 GCA_023258775.1 Burkholderiaceae bacterium
GAATCCCGAAACAAGGATCTTGGTCATCATATAAAAATTGCGGCGCTTGGTTTAAAGATAAGCCGCTCATGCAGTTATCACGGGCTTGCTCTAAATGTTGCGATGGACTTAGCCCCATTTCGACAAATTCACCCTTGTGGCTTCCCGGGTCTTGCGGTCACCGACATGCAAAGCTGTCTAGGCTATGCTCCTGACTGCAGGCAAATCGAACACGAACTCGCTGCATCGATTGCAGCCTGTCTAGAGGCCCATTCCATGAAGCAACGGACCACACCATGAGTGATAACGCCGAAGTTCTTAGCAGCAAGCAAAAAGAAAAGGGACAGGCAAAAACCGCGCGGATCCCAATCAAGATCGTTCCGCAAGCCGGGCCTAGCTTGGCCAAACCCGACTGGATCCGCGTGAAGGCGCCCTCGGCGCAATCGCGCTTTCATGAGATCAAAAGTATCTTGCGCGATAAAGGTTTGCATACGGTTTGTGAGGAAGCTTCCTGCCCGAATATCGGTGAGTGCTTTGGCAAAGGCACGGCAACCTTCATGATCATGGGTGATCTTTGTACCCGTCGCTGCCCTTTTTGTGATGTGGGGCACGGGCGCCCCCTCGCCTTAAACCCTGATGAGCCAAGTCAACTTGCTGATACGGTTGCCGCACTGAAGTTACGCTATGTGGTGATTACAAGCGTGGATCGCGACGATTTGCGTGATGGCGGGGCCCAGCACTTTATCGATTGCATCCGTGCCGTAAGAGAAAGCTCGCCGCAAACCCTCATCGAAGTGCTGGTGCCTGATTTTCGAGGACGTCTCGAGCGAGCGCTCAATATTCTAGAACAGGCGCCGCCCGATGTGATGAACCATAACCTGGAAACCGTGCCAAGGCTTTATCGTCAGGCAAGACCGGGATCAGATTTTGAACATTCCTTGCGCTTGCTATCAAGCTTTAAAGAGCGACTACCCGCGATACCCACCAAATCTGGACTGATGCTCGGTTTAGGCGAAACCGATGAGGAGGTGATTGAGGTGATGCGAGCCATGCGTGACCACCAGATCGACATGATTACGATCGGACAATACCTTGCGCCCTCACAGAATCATTTGCCGGTGCAACGCTATGTGCATCCCAGCGACTTCGAGCGTTTTGAGGCGACCGCCAAAGCCCTGGGCTTTCAGCACGCCGCCGTCGGTCCCATGGTGCGCTCCTCATACCATGCTGACCAAATGGCGCATCAGGCGGGTTTTGCCATGTCGCCTGGATGAATGCCGGTTGCCACCAAAAATCGCGAGACCATGTTGTACGCTGCCGTCACGCCGCAAAGTTCGATAACCTCTTGATCGCTTAAGTGTTGCCGCAGGCGCTGCATCAATATCTCACCAACGCGAACCTCTCGCGTCATGGCCACGATTACGGCAAGCGCGCATCGCTCTAAATCATTAAACAAAGCCTGATCACCCATGGCAGCTAATGGATCGCGAAGCGCTTGTACTTGGGCTTCACTGCCGCCGGCTTTGATCAAGAGCGGCGCGTGTTGAACGAATTCATACTCAGCGCCATTTAGTACCGCGACCGTACACATTGAAAGTTCACGCAGCAATGGACTCAAGGAGAGTTCACTTCGCACAGCCCCAAGGAAAACATTCCAGCCCCGCGCAAAGGCCGGGGAATGCAATAGCATGCGATCCAAATGAAGAAGCTCGCCCCCGCGCCGTTGGCGGATCGCTGCGACAACATCGGCAGGCTCATTGAGGTCTTCGGGCAGATAGGGAATATGGGGCATGCTGACATCCTTGCTTGGGCGCGAAAAGCCTCAGAATATGGCAGACTCAAAATGATGCCAAGTTCAAGTAATCCAAATAAGCAATCAGGGCGCTTTCCTGATCAAGCAGCGACCGGCGATTCGGTTTATTTAATATCACCGGCCGGGGCAATCG
>JALQWJ010000328.1 GCA_023258775.1 Burkholderiaceae bacterium
ATACGTATCGATTTCTGCGGGCCGACTCGAACGCTTAGGGCCTCGGGTCATTGCTGGTAGACCAGTTCAGCACGACGATTTTGAGCATAGGCTGCTTCATCGTTGGCCTGGTTCATCGGCTTTTCCTCGCCAAAACTCACGGCTTCGAGTTGCGCATCAGAAACGCCCAATGTGACTAGCGCTTTGCGAACTGATTCAGCGCGTTTTTGTCCTAGCGCAAGGTTGTACTCCCTGGTGCCGCGCTCGTCGGTATGACCATGAAGGGCGACTTTGAGTTGTTTGTTGGCTTGTAAAAAGCTCGCATGCGCCTGGATCAGTCCGCGAAACTCTTCACGAATTTCAAAACTATCGAAATCAAAATATACAACTTTTCGAAATACAGGACTTGAGGGATCACTAAGTGCCGCAGGTAAACCAGTCATCGCACTGCTGGTTGCCTGAACGGGCGCGACTGCTGATCGCGCTGCAGGTTCGGGGGCAGGTGACGGGTTTGATGTCCCGGCTGGGTTGGTGGCTCGGTTATCAATTGGTGCGCCCTTCTCTTCTTCGAGCGGAACTGACGAGCAAGCACCTAAGGTCAAGGAAACAGCGGCGAGCAAAACAATGTGGCGGGCAAACGATTTCATTTAGTGCTCTCCTACGGATCAATGGATTAAATGTTTTATTAATATCAATCACTTTAAGGGCAGGGGACCCCATGCAGGCTCGCGCATTTCCCCCGAGAGACTGGCTAATTGTTGTCTTACTTTCCCGTCGACTGAGGCAGCGATCAAGGCATCACGCCCGCCGCGGCGGCTTGCATACATCACCCATTTACCGTTCGGGGAAAAGGAAGGTGCTTCTTCTCTGCCGGTTTCGGAGACCAGGGTGTCATTGCCTGTTGCAAGTTCTCGGACTGCGACCAAGTAACGCCCTTCTCGACGCGTGATGTAGGCAAGCAGTTTGCCATCGGGGCTAACCCGTGCCGAAGTCGAATAAGGTGAGCCGAACGTTACCCTTCTTGCCTCGCCACCCTGGCTGGAAACTTGATAAATCTGAGGGCTTCCGGCGCGATCAGAGGTGAAATAAACCGAACGCCCATCAGGGGAAAAAACCGGTTCGGTGTCTATCGAATTGGACGAAGTTAATCGCCGCGGTGAGCCGCCTCGTGCTGAAACCAAATAAAGCTGAGACATGCCGTCCAGCGTAAGCGAGACAGCCAACTGCTGGCCGTCGGGAGCCCAGGCAGGTGCGCTGTTGCTGCCGCGAAAATTTGCAACGGCGATGCGTTCGCCATTGGCAAGGTTATGCACGTAAACAACCGGCTTTTTGCTTTCGAAGGACACGTAGGCAAGTTTGCTGCCGTCTGGTGACCAGCGCGGCGAGATGATGGGCTCGGCCGAGCTGAGCGCAAGCTGAGGATTCTCGGCATCCCAGTCTGCAATTTGCAAGACATAGCGTGTGGCCTGCTTGCTCACATAGGCAATCCTTGTTGAGAAGATGCCTTGTTCACCGGTTAGTGCTTCAAAGACTTCATCGGCAATGCGGTGGCCGGCCATACGCAAGTCATCAGGATGTACAACGATCGAACGCTGAAAAACCGCCCGTTGCTTGACCAAGTCATTGAGGCGGTAGCGCACATCAAACCGACCATCGGCGAGCCGCGAAACAGAGCCTGAAACAAGCATGTCGATACCCTTGCTGCGCAACTCTGCAGGGATCGGGCCTGTGTCGGCAAGCACCATTCCGCTATCGATCATATTGAAGAGACCACTACGCCCCAGGTCGCTATGGACAACGCCAGATACGTCGGTGCGGGCGCGTTGATCGGAGGCGAAATTTGCTACTGAGAGGGGTAGCAGTGATTGCGCGACGCCCGAAACGTCAACGCGTTGCTGGGCGAAGGGCTGAAGACCGAGGACGAGGTAGATGGGG
>JALQWJ010000329.1 GCA_023258775.1 Burkholderiaceae bacterium
CTGTACTGCCACTGTTGGGTCTTATTGCTTTTTTCGTCGTGAAGACTGACTTTGACGCCAGGTAGTAGTACTGCCTTAGAACGTAATAATTGTAGTAATTCTTGCTGTGGTAGTTGCAGGCTGTCAAAGTACTTTGCCTCTGGCCAAACGCGCACTCGAGTCCCTTTCTTTTGTTTGGGAACTTGAGCAATCTCTTTGAGCGCATCTTGCACCTCGCCTTGGGCGAAAACCATGCGATGTTCAGCACCGTCTCGCCACACCTGTACCTCAAGCCGTTTTGATAAGGCATTTGTGACGGATACCCCGACGCCATGTAATCCGCCTGAAAAGCTGTAGGCACCACCCGTCTGCTTGTCGAACTTGCCGCCTGCGTGGAGCCTCGTGAACACGATCTCGACGGTTGGTACCCCTTCCTCAGGATGAATGCCGACTGGGATACCGCGCCCATTATCTTGAACTGAGACCGATCCGTCTTGATGTAGTGTGAGATCAATACTGTTACAAAATCCAGCTAGTGCCTCGTCGGCCGCGTTATCGATCACCTCCTGGATGATATGCAGTGGATGATCGGTACGAGTGTACATACCGGGTCGCTGTCGAACGGGTTCAAGTCCTCGCAATACACGTATCGATGATTCGCCATATTCTTTGGAACGCGTTGCCATACTATAGTTACTCGGATTCAAATTCGGAGAAGATTTTTGTTGACCTATGATCGGCGATCTAAAGCGACCCGCAGTTTGACCTTTGTGCCCTACCACCTAAATGACATTGTAATGATTAAGCGAAATTCGGCGTTGACCTTGTGGCACTTTTTGCTGGTAATGCTGACTGTGACGATCCTGGGAACGATGGCTCCGCCAACGCAAGCTTCCGAAAACTTTTTTCAGCCCAAGTTTTCAAATTGTAGATCGCATTTTGCAGGTGGAGAGCCGCCGCGCATGGATCTTTCAAAGCTGCCTGGGCGTTTACGTGAGCTATGTTTTGAAGCCTTTGCTGTTTTGCATGCTGGTCAGAGCAAAACACCCGTTTGGGTTGCCCAACGAATCGATCCAGACGATCTTGCAAGGGCTCTTAAGGTTCAGCGTTCAGGGCGCTTTTATCCCGAAGCTCGCCTACCTTCTGCAGACCGCGCAAAACTCGAGGACTACCAAGGATCAGGATGGGATCGCGGTCATATGGCGCCTGCAGGCGATATGCCAAGCGAAGCGGCCATGGCACAAAGTTTTTCGCTTGCTAACATGGTGCCTCAAGCCCCAGAGTTAAATCGCGGTGTCTGGGCCGACTATGAAAAGGCAACGAGACGATATGTGCGGCGTGTTGGTCACGCGGTTTATGTCATCACAGGCCCTGTTTATCACCATTCACAAGAGCAATGGAACGCTAAGGCTGAGGCCAGCAAACCAAGCCCCCGACCAAGAAGTATTGGTCAATCGGCAGTCTGGGTGCCTGATGCGGTCTTTAAACTCGTCTATGACCCCACCGAGCAACGTGCCTGGGCGTACTGGGCAGAAAATCGTAACGATACAAAAGCTGCAGAGCCTATTAGTTTGCGGTCATTGCGGCAACGATTGAATCACCAGTGGTTGCCGCAGGTGTCCAACGAGGAGCTACTCAATTCCATAGACGTCGGCGTAGATGAACAATCACGCCGCTTCAAGAACTAAGCCAGCATGTTCGCGAAGGGGGTGAAATTGAATCTTCGGCCAGCGTTCTTGCAAAAACTGTAAATCGTAGCGCGTGGTCATCAGATACGTATAGGTGTCGGCAGCATCAAGGGCTACGCGCGTGCTGTTGGCATTCACAAAACGTTGAAGCTCGATCTCGTCCTCACAGGTCACCCATCGCGCGCCCGTGTAATTCGAGCCCCCTAAGCGT
>JALQWJ010000032.1 GCA_023258775.1 Burkholderiaceae bacterium
TCAAGAGCTTTTTAAACTGTTCGTTAGCGTCACGACGCAGATTTCGCACGACAACCTTAGCTTGCTCCGCTTCGCCTTTCACAAGTTTCACCAATTCTTTGCGTCGCTCTTCTGAAAGTGGCGGCATCGGCACGCGAATGAGTTCTCCGGTCGTAATTGGATTCAATCCAAGATCTGCTTCACGAATAGCCTTATCAACCACAGTTACCATTTTCTTTTCCCAAACACTCACCCCAAGCGTGCGTGCATCAAGCACGGTGATGTTGGCAACTTGGCTCAGTGGTGCTTGGCTACCGTAATAATCAACGTGTACATGTTCAAGCAGACCGGCATGGGCTCTGCCCGTACGAATGCGTGAGAGTACATGCTTGAGCGAGTCGATGGCCTTGAGCATTTTTTGTTCGGCTTGCTGTCGAATATCGGCGGGGCTCATAACGCTTTTTCCTTACAAATGAACCAAGGTACCTTCGGGCTCGCCGAGTAACACACTGCGTAACCCAGCTTCTTTAAAAATCGAAAAAACAATTACCGGCAGTTTTTGATCGCGACAAAGCGCAAACGCGGTGGCGTCCATCACCCGCAGGTTATCGCGAATTGCCTGATCAAAACTCAAGGCCTTGTAGCGTTGAGCATTTGGATGATGAACAGGATCTGCATCGTAGACGCCATCAACTTTGGTCGCTTTGAGAACGACTTCAACACCCATCTCTGCGCCTCTAAGCGCCGCTGCAGTATCGGTGGTGAAAAAGGGATTGCCTGTTCCAGCGGCAAATATCACAACCTTTCCCTCTTCAAGATATCGTAAGGCCTTGGGTCTGATGTAGGGCTCAACCACTTGTTCAATTTTCAACGCTGATTGGGTCCGGGCAGGGACATCAACCTGACGCAGCGCGTCTTGAAGCGCTAAAGCGTTCATCACAGTCGCGAGCATCCCCATATAATCCGCTGTAGCCCTGTCCATGCCCGCTGAGCCTCCAGCCACGCCGCGAAAAATGTTGCCGCCACCAATCACTACTGCGAGTTCAACGCCCAACTGGTGAACAGCACGAATCTCCAGTGCAATTCGTTCAATCGTCTGACGATTAATACCGAAGGCATCCTCACCCATCAGCGCTTCACCAGAGAGTTTTAGGAGGACTCTTCGGTATTTAAGTGACATCTGTTTTGAAAGCCCTTGTTGCGATGCGCCCACTGCTTCTCCTGAAGATTGATATCCTCACTCGGGTCTAAGGACTGGGAAGCCCAGACGCAAAGACATACTTCAGCGCGCAGCAGCTGCCGCTGCGGCCTGTGCAGCCACCTCAGCGGCAAAGTCGTTTGCCTTCTTTTCCATGCCCTCACCAACAACATAAAGCACAAAGCTTGGCACTGAAGCCTGACGCTGCTTAAGCAACTGCTCGATGGTCACTTTGTCGTCTTTGACAAAAATCTGACCGAGTAAGGTTACTTCCTTGAGGAATTTTTGCACACTTCCTTCAACCATCTTGGCAACGATTTCTGCAGGCTTTCCAGATTCAGCTGCTTTTTCAGTTGCCACACGACGTTCGGCGTCAATGAGTTCCTCAGGTACACCGCTTCGGTCGAGCGACTTCGGTTTGCTTGCGGCAATATGCATTGCGAGATCCTTGGCCAGTGATTCATCGGCACCTATTAAATCCACAACGACACCGATCTTGGAACCACCATGGATATAGCTTGCCAAATGGCCTTGCGCTTGCAAGCGTTGGAAGCGACGGATGTTCATGTTTTCACCGATCTTCCCGACCAAAGCTGCACGGTGCGATTCGACGCTGACACCGTGACTGGTCTGCAGGGCCGAGAGCGCTTGCACATCAGCGGGTGATTGTTCAGCGACGAGTTTTGCAAGTTCTAGCGAAAACCCAACAAAATCATCATTCTTAGCAACGAAATCCGTTTCCGAATTGAGTTCGACGATGGCGCCAAGTTTGCGATCGTCGCTAATGTAGACGGCGACAACGCCCTCGGCAGCGGTACGGCTTGCTGCTTTGCTCGCTTTGCTTCCGAGCTTAACGCGCAAAATCTCTTCTGCTTTCGCGAGATCACCCTCAGCCTCGGCAAGTGCTTTTTTGCACTCCATCATCGGGGCATCGGTTTTTTCCCTCAGCGCTTTAACCATGGATGCTGTTATTTCAGCCATTCTTTGGGCTCCTGTTAAAAAAATCGGGGGCAAGGCCCCCGATTTTCGATCATTAAAAAACTTAAACTGTTTCCTCAGATTCGTCGACTTCAACGAATTCCTCTTCATCATCAGCATGCTTGGCAATCTCAGCCAGAGCAGCAGAACGACCCTCGAGGATGACGTCTGCAAGTCCGCGTGCATACAGTCGGACTGCACGTGATGCATCGTCGTTACCTGGAATGATGTAATCGATACCCTCTGGCGCATGGTTGGTGTCGACAATGCCAATTACCGGGATACCGAGCTTGTTCGCTTCGGTAACAGCAATTTTGTGATAACCCACATCGATGACGAAGATCGCATCGGGCATGCCTGCCATATCCTTGATGCCACCCAAACTGCGAACCAGTTTGTCGTATTCCCGCTGAAACAATAGACCTTCTTTTTTGGGCATCCGCTCAACACCGCCTTCACTGAGGACAGTTTCCATGTCTTTGAGACGCTTAATTGAACCCTTAACGGTTTTGAAGTTGGTCAGCATGCCGCCTAGCCAACGTTGATCAACAAAGGGCATGCCGCAGCGCTGAGCCTCTTCGGCAATGACTTCACGGGAGGAGCGCTTGGTGCCAACAAATAAAACCGTGCCACGGTTTGCTGACAATTGTTTGACATAGCGAGCAGCATCTTGAAATTGCGCAAGCGTCTTTTCGAGATTGATGATGTGAATTTTGTTACGGTGACCGAAAATATATGGTGCCATTTTCGGGTTCCAGAATCTTGTCTGGTGGCCAAAGTGAACTCCGGCCTCAAGCATTTGCCGCATCGTGACGGACATAAAAACTCCATAGTCTGGGTTGGTTCTAACGCTACTGGAAACCATCCAACAAGGCATGGCACCCGACGGTTACTTGCCGACTCCGCAATCATGATCGAAGCAAACTCGTCGACAAGGGAAAAGTAGCGCGCGTTTTAAAAAGCCTATAATTATAGCCATAACAAGCATTTGGCAGCAAATCGCTGCACGAACTAGAAAGGCTGTAAGACTATGGCAGTTGTGATCAAGACCGCTGAAGAAATTGAGGGTATGAGAGAGGCCGGCCGATTAGCCTCGGAAGTATTGGACTTTATTGCAGCTTATGTGAAACCAGGCGTCACAACCGAAGAACTCGATCGACGCTGTCACGACTACATGGTCAATGTACAACAAACCATCCCCGCCCCACTCAACTATGCTCCGCCCGGGTACAGCCCTTTTCCAAAGTCAATTTGTACTTCAGTGAATCATCAAGTCTGCCATGGCATCCCAGGCGAACGCGTCCTTAAGTCAGGCGATATCGTTAATCTCGATATAACGGTTATAAAAAATGGGTTCCATGGTGATACCAGCCGGATGTTCTTGGTTGGCGATTGCAGCGTTGCTGCGCGGCGTCTTTGCGATATAACTTACCAGTGCATGTGGGTCGGCATCAACCAGGTACGACCGGGGGCATGCCTGGGTGACATTGGTGCAAGTATTCAGAAGCTCGCTGAATCAAATGGCTTCTCGGTTGTTCGCGAGTTTTGTGGCCATGGCATTGGACGACGCTTTCATGAAGACCCCCAGATTCTTCACTACGGTAAGGCAGGTACGGGGTTGACACTGGCACCCGGAATGATTTTTACAATCGAACCGATGATCAATGCGGGTCGTCGCGAGATTCGCGAACTTGCCGATGGCTGGACAATTGTGACAAAAGACCACAGCCTCTCAGCGCAATGGGAACATACCGTGCTCGTTACCGAAACCGGTTTTGAAATTCTCACAAAGTCGGCCGGCTCACCGCCTGCCCCAAGCATTTAGTCAGGGCCTACTCGGTGAAAATAGACCGTGATCGCTGGCAGTCTGAGCGATCTCGGCTGATCACCGCCTACCAGCCGCGACAGCACCCCCGTGGGCTGTTGAGGCAACTGGCCTCGCATGCCGACAAGACCTTGATTCGCCTTTGGCGGCAGGCTGCATTGCCCCCAAGTGCCTGTTTGATTGCGGTGGGTGGCTATGGTCGTGCAGAGCTTTACCCGGGTTCAGACCTTGACTTATTGATCCTCATCGATGAAGACATCGAGGTAAATGCAAAGTCCAATCTTGAAGCATTTATTGGCGCTTGCTGGGATCTCGGGCTTGATGTTGGGCACGCAGTGAGAAGCATTGAACATTGCCTGAAGGAAGCTGCTGCAGATCTCACTGTTGAGACAGCCCTCATGGAGGCTAGGCTGATCACAGGCCCTCCTCAACAAATGAACGAACTGATGACAGGTCTCTACCAACAGCGAGATGCTGCTGCATTTTTCGAAGCTAAGCGCCTCGAGATGCGACAAAGACATCTGCGCTTTGACGATAGTCCATACAGTCTAGAGCCCCATGTGAAAGAAAGCCCTGGCGGACTTCGCGACCTGCAACTGCTGATTTGGCTTGCGAGAGCAGCGGGGATGCCGACCACCTGGCTCGAACTCTCACAGGTTGGCGTCTTAACGCGTGAGGAATGCAAGACCTTGCAACAAGCGCAGCGCTTGTTGTCGATGATTCGAATCAGTCTTCATCGACTGAGTGAGAGACGCGAAGATCGCCTTGTGTTTGACCTTCAGGTTCGCGTTGCCCAGGACCTTGGTATCGGTGCACACGGGCCACGGCGTGCCTCCGAAGCCTTGATGCAGCGCTATTACATGGCGGCCAAGCGGGTCGGTCAAATGCGCAGCATCCTCATGCAGTTAATTGAGTCTTATTTGTTTGATCGCAAGGCCAAAAGGATCGAGCGACTAGATGATGAATTTGTCATACGCGACGACATGCTTGCACTGAAGGACCCGCGCTTGATTGAAAACGATCTGTCCGTTGTTTTCAGAGCCTTCTTGCGAACGATGGAGCATCAAAACCTACGCGGCATGGCACCGGATTTATTACGAGCAATCTGGCTTGCTCGCCCGCGTATGGATGCAAGCTTTCGAAAGCTCGCTGCCAACCGCGCGCATTTTATGCAAATGTTGATGCAAGGAAGGACAATCACCAAAACGCTCTACGAAATGAATCAGTGGTCGGTGCTTGGCCGCTATCTGCCAGAGTGGCGACGCATCGTTGGTCGGATGCAGCATGACTTGTTCCATGTTTACACAGTCGATCAACATATCCTTACCGTGCTTCGAAACGTGCAACGATTTGCCATGCCCGAGCATGTGCATGAGTTTCCACTGTGCAGCGAAGTCATGGCGAACATGGACAAACCATGGCGCCTGACAATCGCAGCGCTGTATCACGATATCGCGAAAGGTCGTGGCGGTGATCACTCAAGCCTGGGTGCGACTGATGTGCGACGATTTTGCCGTGCACACGGGGTAAGCCGAGAGGACAGCGTGCTGATTCAGTGGCTGGTCGAGCATCACCTTGCGATGTCTAGCGTGGCTCAAAAACAGGATATCAGTGACCCCGATGTCGTTGAGCAATTTGCAAAATTTGTAACGAACGAAGAACGCCTCAACGCACTCTATTTACTGACTGTTGCTGACATACGAGGCACCTCCCCAAAAGTCTGGAATTCGTGGAAAGGTAAGTTGCTTGAAGACCTATACCGGTCTACAAAAAAGATGCTAAGTGGCGAGCGACTGAGCGCACAACACAGACTTGACAGCAAGCGCAGAGAAGCCATTCGTTTGCTACATCTTGTGCCCCTACTTGATCGGGACTACGACGCATTTTGGAATCGTCTTGATTCGGCCTACTTTGCGCGACACGAAGCGATCGATATTGCCTGGCATACGAGAGTTTTATATCGACAGTTTGAAAGCGAAGAGCCTGTTGTACGGGCAAGGCTTGCGCCTGAGGGCGGTGGCTTTCAAGTTCTTGTCTACACCACCGATCAAGCCCAACTCTTCGCACGAATCACGCGCTACTTCGACTCCAGATCGATTTCGGTTCAGCACGCCAATATTCATACCTTGCGTGGCGCAAGAGCACTCGACAGCTTTATCGTGTCGCATCCCGATCACGAGGGGAACTATCGAGCATTACTCACGCTGGTTGAAAGCGAACTTAAAGCACATTTGATTCGCAATGAGCAACTTCTTCCGCCAAAGCCAGGCAAAACCTCACGACGTTCGAGAAGCTTTCCGATTCAGACTCGCGTTGAATTGAGACCAGACAGCTCAGCAAGTCGATTTATTTTGAGCCTGAGCACCTCGGATCGTAGCGGCTTACTCTACGCAATCGCCTATACGCTTGCCAATCGACAGGTACAACTCGAATCTGCACGAATCACCACGCTTGGTGAAAGGGTCGAGGACACGTTTGTGATTAAAAGCGATTGGTTCTCAGAGGAGCGCGCCCGGGTTGCTCTGGAAACTGATTTGTTAAAACTTTTGCAAATCCCTTAGTTCTCGCAAACGCCTAAATTTGGCCGAGTGCGGTCAAGCCCGATCCTCATCACTTTGCATGGCGGAAAGCAAGATCGCTTTGATCTGATGCATACCCTGGGCCATGACCCGCTTCAAATCGTCGTGATCTATCGCCTCAGCACTTAGACCAAGCCCTGCTGCAGCGTTGACAGAGAGACATAGCAAGGCATAGGGAAGACCAAGTTCTCGAGCAAGCGCGGCTTCTGGCATCGCCGTCATTCCCACGAGCGAGCAGCCGTCCTTTGCAAGGCGCACAATTTCGGCAGCCGTCTCAAGCCTGGGTCCCTGGGTACATGCATAAGTACCGTCATCATGAAAGTCTTCATAAGCAATCAAGGCTTTGCTCGAACGAATCAATGCGGACCTTAACGCTTCGTCAAAAGGATGCGTAAAGTCAATATGCAAGACGTTGCCGTCCTCAGAGAAGCTTTGTTCCCGACCCCAGGTGTAATCGATTAATTGATCAGGTACGCAAATCGATCCAGCTTTTATGTTCAAAGCAATCGAGCCCACAGTCGCTGTTGCGATGAGTTTCTGAGCACCTGCCTGTTTCAATGCCCAAACATTGGCTCGGTAATTGATTCGATGCGGCGCATAACGATGATCCAGACCGTGCCGGGGCAAGTAAATAACTTTGATTGGAGGTTTTGATAAACGCTCAATTTCTCCAATGCGAAGCACGCTGCTCGGCTCGCCATAAGGTGTTGAGATCGCCACCTCGTCGATCCAGGTAAGTTCGTCCCACACATCAAGTCCTGATCCACCTATTACACCCCAACAAGCCATGACTTGACCCCTATCGATGCCAACATTAGAACGATATGTTTTAACCTGGGAAATCCCTAAGCTCGAGCAGCCTCACACCTAGAGATTGGGCCTTCGCAAGTTTTGATCCCGCGTTTTGTCCAAGAATCAACAAGTCCGTATGCTTGCTTACCGAGGAAAGCACGACAGCGCCACGGCCTCTCAAAAATCCTGCCAAATCGTCTCGAGATAAACCGTCAAAACTTCCTGTAATCACAATTTTCGCCCCTTGAATTAGGTCCTTCGGGCAATGCTGATCGAGCCATTGTTGCTGACGTTGAGAAAGCCTGCCTTCAAGCAATGCTTGATCACTGATAACTTTGGGCGCCCACCAAGCCTCAAAACGATCTAGCATTCGTTGATGCCCGGGGTGTTCGAAAAAAGCTTGGAGGCTTGTCGCAATTTCCACCCCTACGCCATCTGGCAAGGCCAAGTCGGGATCCAACCAACGCGTCTGTCTCATACTCGCCAAGGTGACAAAGTCTTGGGTGAGCACGCGCGCTAACTCCTCACCGACATGGCGAATCCCCATACCAAAAAGCAAACGGCTTAAAGGTCGTTGTTTTGACGATTCGATTGATCGCAGCAATTGTTCAATACGCTTTGCACCCATCCGGGGTAAGGGGTCAAGATCATGCTTCGTGATGATATAAAAATCAGAAGGATCGTCGACCAATTGATGATTCAAGAGGTCTTCGACAATTTTCTCGCCTAGACCTTCAATATCAAGCGCTTTGCGACTAGCAAAGTGGATTAGGCGTTGGCGCTTTTGTGCCTTACAGCCCCATTGGGCAAGGCATCGCCATACTGCTTCGCCAGGCTCGCGAAAAAGTTCAGAGCCACACGAGGGACATTGCCTCGGAAACCGAAAAGCTGGATTGCGCTGAGTATGCTGAGTATGCTGGGTTTCCAGCCGCGACACCACCTCGGGGATGACATCGCCGGCCCTGCGAACAATAACAAGATCGCCAACCCTTAAGTCCTTGCGCTCTATTTCGTCTTCGTTGTGCAAGGTGGCATTTGTGACTTGTACGCCACCAACCTGAACTGGCTTTAGCCTCGCTACGGGCGTGATTGCACCGGTTCTGCCGACTTGCAAATCGATGGCGAGAAGCTCTGTCACCATTTCCTGAGCAGGAAATTTATGCGCAATCGCAAACCGTGGCGACCTGGCAATCGTGCCAAGTTGTTCTTGCAATTGCAGTGAATCGACCTTATAAACAACACCGTCAATATCAAAAGGAAGCGCATCGCGTTGACCGCATACCTCGTCATAAAAGGCGATTAAGGCCGAGACGCTCTCACATCGACGCCTAAGTGAGTCAACAGCGAATCCTGAATTTTCGAGCCACTGCAAGAGCCCAAAGTGACTATCGGGAAGTTGTCCACCCTGTCGCTCACCAATGCCATAGGCCATGAATCGCAATGGTCGCTTCGCGGTCACCCTTGGATCCATTTGCCTTAGGCTGCCTGCGGCTGCATTACGTGGGTTTGCAAAAACCTGCTCGCCATGCGCAAGCTGCTGTCGGTTTAAACGTTCAAACTCATCACGAAACATCAACACTTCACCACGAATCTCGATCAATGACGGGAGGCCCTGCCCGAGCAGGCGCAGTGGTAGGTTTCGAATTGTTCTTATATTAGCAAGAACGTTCTCACCTTCAGATCCGTCGCCACGCGTGGCAGCACGCGTCAGCAGCCCGTCTTCGTAGCGCAAATTGACCGCTAAACCATCGAATTTCAACTCAGCGCTGTATGAAAGCTTTGGTACCGATCCAGTATCGATATTGTGCGCAGATCCGTTGTCTGACTCGATGCCAAGCAAGCCACGCAAGCGCCTGTCGAAAGCGAGTACATCGTCGAGATCAAAAGCATTGGCAAGCGATAGCATGGGGCGCAAATGACCCAGTTTTTCAAAGGCGTCATCTGGCGTTGTACCAACACGCTGGCTCGGAGAATCCTCTCTAACAAGTTCGGGGTGCTGTTTTTCAAGTTCAAGCAAGCGCTCAAACCAACGGTCGTAGAGCGCGTCCGGAATCGATCCATGATCGCCACGGTAGTATGAGGCCGACCACTGCCTAAGTTGTTGGCTCAAGCGCTCGACTGCAAGTGCAGGATCTTTCGGGAGCGAGTCAAGATCGGCGAAACTCATCGACTGGAGCGATTAAGAAAGGGCTTAATTGAATAGGCGAAGCGCCAAAGGCGATCCTGGTGCATAACCCGCATCGATAAGTTGTTGTTGCCTCTCGTGCACTTGTTTACCGATCGTTGCCAATTGATGCGCCTCAAGCACTTGGCCGTTATCGTCGAGCAATTGACCTCCAAATTGGCCGACTGCCGAGGCTGCGCAATCCATCATTTTTTGCCAGGGTGATTCTTCCATCGGCGAGCGAGGCACATCCAGCATAAAAGTAATCCAATCCGGCTTGGGTCCAAGCGTCATCGAAAATAGTTCAATGCCCTGAGAAGTAAGCGAGGCCTGTCTTGTGTTTCCGCGATCGATAAGTCCAAGGCTCATTCCCATGCGTGAAAAGGCAAGGGTGGAAATCGCTTCTCCAAGCGCCAAATTAATGACAACCTGCGCATCGAGCGCAGCACAGGAGGCATCAACGCGGCGAGCTCTATCAAGTACTTCATGCATGCCGGCTGGTGCCGAACCGTCGGTCCAGCTGGCTTGTAACAGATCCCTGACTGACTGCAATGCGCTCAGGAAATCCGAATACTCCGTGGGCTTTAGCGGACCGCTTCGATTAGCCAGCAAGAGCCCAAGCCGCACCCGCGCAAATCTGAAGCCAGGCGCGACAGCAACCCAGGCCTGTTGAGGATCCGCTAAAACCTGTGCCTCCAACAGTAAGGGTTTCGTGCCAACGCGGCGAAGCCCTTGAAAGGCTTGCAGGAGACGTTCACCTTGCCAGCCCTGCCAACTCTCAAGCCCAACGACAAGATCGACTTGTTCATCGATACCAACCCAGGGTTTACTTCTAACCCACTGCTTCAGATCTAAGACTGGCTCGGAAATTTCACCCTCCCTATCGGGTCCTTGATCTATTGGCTGCATTAAAGACTCGGAGCCTACGCGGTCTAAACCGCGATAACCCGGCATCTTGAGCTCAGGCGTCGGGTTACCTGACAGAGTTTGCGCTTGATCCTGCTCGCGCAACCGGATTTGGTGGGGCTCGGGATCGCGGGAGTGGCTATGGCTGGGATCGGGCTCGGGCTCGGGATCACTGGGGCGGCTTTGGCCAGGATCGGGCACTGACAGCATATCGGCTGCTCTCATAGCCAGAGCGTTTAGCCTATCTGCTGAAATCGATGTGTCAGCCCGGCGGGTCACGCCGTTTTGAATATCATTTGCCTTGACATCATCGCTAGGCGCGTCAACGACAGGATCAAAGAAGTCA
>JALQWJ010000330.1 GCA_023258775.1 Burkholderiaceae bacterium
TTACGCATCGCGTCAACCCCATCGACAATCCTTGCAATGGCGCCAACCTTTACCGTACATGCACATGGTTCGATCACGTCATTACGCTCGCGCATATCGCCATGTCCACCGGTCTGCGACAAAGCACGCCCGGACGGAAAAATCCTTGGCCCAAGAATGGTGCCATCTGCAGTTGCTTGCCTGAGAGCATCGTCGGCACCGCCGGCATCGCGAACCGTGGTGAAGCCGCGTCTAATCATGCCCTCCAGAATCGGCACAGCGCGCAGGACTGCGAGAACATTAGGAAGCCGACCAAGCTGGCCTAGGTGCATTTGTGAGGCCAGTACGTGCACATGACAGTCAATCAACCCAGGCATCAGGACGCCTTGGCTGGCTTCTATCTGTTTTGCAGCATCTGCCGGCAAGTTTTCAAACCACTGCCTTAGCGTTTGAGCTGCTTCGCTCGGAAGCATTGTTTTGATGCGATTGTCTTCAATCAATAGGTCGCAGCTTGGGGTGAGGGATGCCTTCCGGGTTTTGAGAATACGCGCGTTACGGATCAAGATTCGTTGGATCATCAACCAATCGTAGCGGATAACTAGGCGATGAGCTCAAATATGCCAAGCTTCACCTGCTCGATGAGATAAATAGCGTGAACCTTTCTTTGCAGGGGGCACTTGGGAACCTCGTTTTTAATGTTCCTTGTACTCCTCCCATTAAAGCATCGGCTTTGGATTAGCTGTCGCCTTGTTAAGATTGCGATAGGCTTACAGTTCTCGATGTGCTCGCTGATGATTAGGGCCCCTTTTGTCAAAGAAGCACTGCTGCGACTGAGCATGGCAGTGCTTGCGCTTGGCATGGCAGTCTTGCGAGGAACCTCATTCGTCTTTGGTTTCCTTGCTGGTGGATCGGCGCTGCCAGCATGACTAATTCAAATCGCCTAGCGCTCGCATCGAATATGACTAGCGCGACAATGTTTTTGCTCGGCGCATTGATCTGGTAGGTTTTTCACATAGCTGTTAATGCCACTAAAAGGGGACTAGCAGTAGCATGCGGATAGACTTCCTGGCGGCCGGATGACTTGGAGAATCGGGCAGTTCGATGGATGCAACAACTTCGCGTCTTGCTCATCTAGATAATACGAACTGGCTTATCGTCACGATCGGCATTATTGCACTGGCCGTTGCCATGGGTATTGGGCGTTTCGCATTCACGCCTTTGATGCCGTTGATGCTGCGCGACGCTACTATAACGCTGGTCTCAAGTGCAGAATGGGCAGCGGCCAACTATTTTGGCTATCTGATTGGCGCGCTGTCCGCTGCCTGGTTCTCAAAGAACCCGCGTTGCGGCCTAAAGGTGGCACTCATTGGGGTTACGTTGGCGACCCTCGCTGTTGCCGCGATAGGTCAAGCGTCGCCTCCTCATATAGGTGCCCTCTTGCGCTGCGCCGCAGGCCTCTTTAGTGCCTGGACGCTGATAAGCAGCTAGTAAATCCATTCAAGGTAGCAGCTTGGCCATGGATCGCATAAGTCAGTTAGACGCATATTTGGATCGATATGGTTTAACGAGGCAACGACCGCCGCTGGTATTGAAGCACTTGGCTGGTATCACGAGAAAAGAGATGACGTCCGCATCATCGGGCTGGGCCCTGAGCACGATTGGTCAAGCCATGCGGCCGATGCTTTCGGGCTTATGTGTATCACGGCAGAAAATGGATTTAGGTCTGTAAGGCCAACGGGCTTTAAGCGCAAGGGCAGTGCGATGGCGGTTTGATTGATGCGCTGATCTAATCTAAACCCTTTCCATCGAAGCGTACCAATAGTAGATCGTATTTAAACCATGTACGTTATTAAATGCGAAATTTTCGAAATACGGCTTAGCGCTTGCTGCCAAT
>JALQWJ010000331.1 GCA_023258775.1 Burkholderiaceae bacterium
ATTTAATCCTTTTTCTAGAACGCAATCGTAACGCATTGCACTTGTAGAGGCCTATTTCGAGATCTGCAAGGCAGAATCTTTGGGCACCATTCTCGCGGCGTGGAGAAGGTTCAGTGGCTGCCAAAGTGATGACTATTCACCCGACGAGTGGTTTGAAGCAAAGGCTATTTCGGGTTCAGTTGGACTCAACTTTCCGTCGGTTAGTGGGTGCCGATGTTTCGAGGTAAGCTAGGAGTGGCGGCCCTGCACCTGCTGTTTACGACTCTGACTCTCGGACTTTGTAGCTACACAACGTCATTAAATCGGTATCAAATGCGGTTAGACATCCCATGGTTTTGCCCGCCGTTATAGGCCTTAAAGCCAAGGATTCATGATTGCCTCGAATCACGATGGCACCCTGGGCTTGAAGAGCCATGCATCGGTCGACTACCTCACCAGGGTTGGCGCCATAACCAACCAGATCACCGAGCACTGCGATTTTACTTGCACCTTGCTCCCTGGCATGTGCCAAGCAAGCATTGAAAGCATGCAGGTTAGCGTGCAAATCAGAAAAAAGCGCAAGCTTCACAGGTGTTCTCTATGAGGTTTTCAAGTCTGTGTATCTTTCCGCATCAATCAACCTTAGCCCCTGAAGCTTTAACGATAGGGCCCCACCTCGCGACCTCGAGCTGAATCATTCTGCTCATTTCGTCAGGTGTACTACCAACCACGTCATACCCCATCTGAGCCATCCGGCGAACAAACTCCTGTGACTTTACCGCCTCCATCCCAGCATGGTGCAGTCGGTCGATAATTGCTCTTGGGGTTCCTGCCGGCACCGAAAGTCCAAACCAAGCGGTCGATTCATAACCGGCAGCTCCCGCTTCAACCATCGTAGGTAAATCAGGCAGTGTTGCGGACCGAGTTGCACCGGTCGTGGCAAGTGCCTTTAGTTTCCCAGCCCTGATATGTGTTATCGCTGACGGGATGTTGTCAAACATCAAATCAACATGACCAGCTAGCAGGTCAGTGATAGCAAAGGCGCTGCCTTTATAGGGGATATGGATGATGTTAAGTCCATAAAGTTGCTTGAACATCTCACAAGAAAGATGGATAGTCGATCCACTTCCGCTAGAAGCGCAGCTCAGCTTACCGGGCTGCGCCTTTGCAAGGGCGACGAGTTCACGAACGTTTTGGACCTTTAACCCCGGACTAACGACAAGCACATTCGCAAGTGATGCGAGCACAATGACTCCCGCTAAATCCTTGTTAGGGTCATAGTTCAATCGGGCGTAAAGAAACGGTGTGATGCCATGAACGCTGCTTGGCGAAGTCAACATCGTGTATCCGTCCGGGTTGGCCCTTGCGACGAGCTCTGAACCCAGGTTCCCACCCGCTCCAGGTCGATTCTCGATGATGACAGGTTGTCCAAGTGCCTTTGACATTTCCGTTGCAGCCGCTCTCGAGACAATATCGGTTGCTCCACCTGGCGGATAAGGGACAATAAGTTTGATTGGTTTTTGAGGAAACCCTTGGGGTTGAGCCCATACCGTTGTTATGACCGTCAAGCCAAGGGCCACGATTAGGCTTAGAAAAGTCGTCACCATCTTCCTCATGAGGACCTCTGTCACAGTCAAGCGATTGGTTAAAACCCCTCCTATGTACGATAGGCGAAGTAGCCCAATCAGCCAATACTTGCTTTGACCATAAACACAGGTTTACAAGTTGTTTATGGAACGACTGGTGAAAAATCCTTTCAATGACATTGCGCGCCCGTCAATCGGGCCAGTCCACGCGATGCAAGAACTGCAAAAAGGGTACGATGTAGTGTGGCCACTGTCTAAGCCTTCAAGCTATTGCCCA
>JALQWJ010000332.1 GCA_023258775.1 Burkholderiaceae bacterium
GTTTGCCCTGTTGCTCGCTCAAAGGCTTTCATCAAGGGGTCAAGCGCTGCTTGTCGAAAGCGCGCTGCAAGGTGCTGATCTGGCCTCATTAACCAGCAGTTTCCAGGTTGAAGATCTAGCCGAGTTTTGATCAAGGGGTCCTGATCATTTGACGCTCGCGGCTGTTGCAATAAATCGATGGTTATCAAATGAATATTTGCGGACTCGATCCATTGCTTCATGGCTTCTGAGTTAACAACTTGCTCGCTTACTTCATCGCCCTTGACAAATAAAAGAACAAAGCGGCCATCAAAGCTACGCAAGAGCCAACTGCTTTGCCCGTTAACCATGATAGGGGCGTCGCACATCGGTGAACCAGGATAGAGTACACAAGCGAAGTGATCCGAGGGTAGGTCGGCCGTGTTGAGTGAGGAGTCGAGATAGTGAGTTGGCAGCGACAAACGGCCCGAATTGACCATGCTTCGTGCGAAGGGAAAGTGATTGGCGAGGTCCAACGTAGCGTTGCGAAAAACACGGCTGACTGATGATTTTGGTGTTATAAAATCTGTTGATCGTGTTGAATTGAGAATGTTCTCATCGGCAGCACAAACGCGTTCGTGATCATAACTGTCGAGCAATCGTTCGGGTGATTGGTCTTTGACGACTCTTGCGAGCTTCCACGCAAGGTTGTCAGCATCCTGGATGCCAGAATTTGCGCCGCGCGCACCGAATGGCGAAACCTGATGAGCCGCATCACCAAGGAATAGGACCGGTCCGTGGCGAAAGCTCAACATGCGCCGACATTGAAAGGTGTAAACCGATACCCATTCGAGTTCAAAGCTATGTTGTTCGCCTAGCATCGCCTGGATGCGAGGAATCACCCGTTCGGGCTTTTTTTCTTCGTCGGGGTCGGCATCCCAACCAAGCTGAAAATCGATGCGCCAAACTTTATCGGCTTGCCGATGAAGTAAGACCGACTGGTTTCTGTGAAAGGGAGGATCAAACCAAAACCAGCGCTCGGAAGGGAAATCAGCCTGCATGACCACGTCGGCGATTAAGAATCGGTCGGTAAAAACCTTGCCTTCGACGTCTAAACCCATCATGCGGCGAATAGAACTTCGTGCCCCATCGGCAACAACCAGCCAGTCGCAAGAGAGCTCATAAACCCCGTCAGGGCTTTCGACTTGAAGTTGAACCGTCCTCGTATGCGTGCCGACATCAACCGATGGATGATCCACCGCGATGACCTTTTGGCGCCAGCGCATGTCGACCTGTGCTTGAGCTGCTCGGCGCTGAAGTATTTCCTCTAGGTGGTACTGCTGCAAGTTGATCATGGCAGGGCGTTCGTGGCCAGACTCAGCGAGCAAATTGAAGTGATAGACCTCATCGTTTCGAAAGAACGTTCGCCCGCGCTGCCAGCTAACACCGCGCTTCACCACATCATCGCCCATGTTTAATCGATCAAAAATCTCGAGCGTTCGCTTGGCATAGCAAACACCTCGAGATCCGATTGACACGGTATCGTCCTCATCAATGAGCAAGCAATCAATACCTTGTTGTTTAAGATCAATGGCGCAAGCGAGACCCACCGGTCCTGCACCCACAACAATGACCGGATAGCGTTTCGCAATGCGGTTTTCGCTAAGACTCAATTCGGGCGGCCGTTGGTAGGCGAACTTCGGATACTGGTAGGTCTTAAGCACAGGCTTCTCCAAACTTAATCGCGTGACAACAATGATGGGCCAAAGTTTAAATCGCTGACGCTTAGACTGCGAAGCGCGCTTGCTTGCCGAGCCACCTAGCGCCAGCCAATGCCTGAGCCCTCAGGCGTCCGCTCAGCACATACCGGTACG
>JALQWJ010000333.1 GCA_023258775.1 Burkholderiaceae bacterium
ACCATCAGTGCTTCCCATATTTGTTGGATCGCACTTTTACGAGCTAGCGCCGATTATTGGTGGATCTGTATGGAGGATGGCGATTGCCTTGACCCAAGGCTTGTTCAGGTATGGAAAGATTTTGGGAACTTATTTCGATATGAAACCCTAAGCGACTGGTGGGAGGCACGCGGTCAGAACTGCTTTGAATCTCGCCAAGCATCGCTACCTGAGGTATCGGAGGTGTTTTTACCTGAGGGGCTAAGGTTGATCTCAACCGCAACAAACAAGCGTGTGGCGCAGCGATTGCTATACGTATCGATCGATACCGACCTAGTCCTTAAACATCAGCATGCGGATCTTGGCAAAGCGCTTGCACTCCTTGCCAAGCAACATAAGCGCGAGACAAACACCATACGCTATCCCCTCATGCCCTTGGATAGCAAAAGCAGAAAGAAGCTTGTCCCTAGTTATCAAGCCATCGTGCTTGACCAGTATGCCCGAGGCTGCAGCACTGAAGAGCCTGCACATCGCTGGGGCTGCTATGAAATGGGACGCAAGCTTGGCATGGGATCAGATGCCCCCATAAGTAGAGCACTGAACCCGGACCGAGAACGCAAGCGCCAAGTCAATGTTCGCTCCCTTTTTTGCCAGGCAAAGAAAGGGGCGCAGGCACTAATCGCTAATGTTGAAATTGGCAGGTTTCCATCAAAGAAGGTCGTATCGCCAATGCCTCGATGGACTGATAGGCAGTATCAAAAGCGAAATCAAAGCCTTTGGCAAAACCGCTGGAGCATGCCTGCTTGGCTTGCAAAGGAGCAGCGCTTTTTTCTTGGCGCACAGGCAACGATTCAAAGTGTCCCCAACTACCTTAAAAGCCTTGCAGCCCTAGTATCGCTGGCGCCGCAAGGACTTGGTATGTGAGCGTTATGAAAGTCCTTTGCGTTTTTCACGATAGATCCTTGCGTGAGCCTCCTCATCCCTAATGCGCTGACGATGCGCCTGAACCTCTGGATCATCTTCATCAATGAGGCCGACCGGCCGATAGCCCTCTAAAACCTTGGCATTTAAGCGCCAAAAGGGGTTGTCGGTCTCTGTGCGCATGGCTTGTTCGACCACAAGCTTTCGATCAACGCCCAGCGCATGCCTAAAGAAGATCGCATCGTGGACGCAGGCTAACGGTTCGAACCCCATCTCCGCGGTCGCACGCCTTACGATATTCATCACTTGGGTCTCGCCCGTTTGGTAGAGCAGTGCAAGCACCTTGGCCCGTGATGGCCGACCCGAGGCCGTCTGAACGTGGGGACGTTGAAGGACAAAAGGGAAATGTGTTTTAACGCACTCAAAAAGATAGTGATCAAGCGCGTTTTGCTCGGCCACAAATTGTTGAACTAACCAATGGTTAAAGAAGATGGTTCGCCACGCCTTCTTCTTTAGGATATTTACAAGCGCAGGGTTGGTCCACTCGCCTGAGCTGTCTCGCCAACCTTGCGAGGTCAGTCGTGCACCAAATCCCAGCGCCGTAATGGCTTGCTTGACCAATCCAAGACAGAATTCACCGCTCAGCTCTTCCTCACCGGTAAACACATAGCGTGCAATCGTGACCAAGAAGTCACGCTTATCTTCAACGTAGCAGACCGATGACTTGAAGGCCTGCCTTACCGAATGAGTGGATTGATGGGCTGAGAGAAACTCCCGCGCAAACCCTAACTTCCAAGCGACAACGCTGCAGTTAATGTCGTACTCCACGCAATCGCCCAACATGGCGCGCCTTAGCTCTTTGTTTACATTTTGAACACTTACGCCTTCGTAGTAGGTTCTGCCAAACGGACTCTTC
>JALQWJ010000334.1 GCA_023258775.1 Burkholderiaceae bacterium
TAGGCTTATCGTCGATTGAGTATTGTCAGGAGCACGATCGATTGTTCTTTTTATTGAGCGCTGAATCGGGTTCTCGAATGGACGGGTTTCTGCTAAGTCAAAAAAGGGAGCAATTTGATATCGGAGAAAAACCTAGCCCTTTGCGCGACGAGCAAGGGCTTCTTGTCCACTTTTCGCACAAACCCGAGGGTATGGCAGTAATCGGCACTGACTGCCGTTTGCTTATTTCACATGATGACGACCGTTTTCTAGGCGGAACGCCAAGTCGCGCTAACCTTAGAGAAATGATTTATAGCGTCATAGATTTAAGACTAAAGTAGTCGAAATGTGTTTGGTTTACCGAAGGTCATGATTGATAAGCTCGCTTAACAATTAGCTTTTCATCTAGTCGATAGAAAATCGAATGGTGCCCAGCTTTAGGCTACGAAAGGTTCTGTCCCAATGATCTGTGATCGATTACAAGGGGGGTTGAGACAAATTGAACTTCGTGAAATGCTCGTTGATGATGTTGGTGCTTAAAGCCGCTATCTTTAGCGATGGGCAAAGTTTAAGCGAGGATAAGGTGAAGTGGAGGACAAAGTTTAGGCGAGAACAAGGTGAAGACGAGGGCAATGCTTAGGCGAGAACAAGGAGGTCGACGATGAAATTGAATTCTGCTGCTATTAACCAAATATTTCAGTCTGCTGTTCAGACCAAGAAGCTGCCGGGCATTGTTGCCATGGTTTGCTCGCGTGAAGAGACGCTTTACGAAGGCGCATTTGGCGAACGATTGATCGACAGCGGCGCGGCGATGACAGTCGATACCGTGTGCTGGATCGCTTCCATGACGAAGGCGATTACTTCGGTATGTGCAGTTCAATGTGTTGAACGAGGACTAATCGATCTGGACGCACCGGCAAGTGCCATCCTTCCTGAGCTCGCTGATGTTCAGGTGCTCACAGGTTTTGACAGTGCGGGCATGCCAACTTACAGGGCGCCAAAGCGCCCAATCAGCTTGCGGCACCTGTTAACCCACAGTGCTGGATTTAGTTATGAAATATGGAATACCGACATCCAAAAGCTGCAAGCGGCGCTGGGTATTCCTAGTGTGACGGAATGCAAGAATAAAGCGCTTACGCTGCCTTTGCTCTTTGATCCTGGTGAGCGCTGGGAGTATGGGATCAATATCGACTGGGCCGGGAAGATGGTTGAGGCAGTAAGCGGCAAGACACTTGGCAGCTATATGCATGACCATCTCTTCGAGCCGCTTGGGATGCGAAGTACCGCATTTAAAATTACAACGGCCATGCGTGAGCGCTTATCGTCGATCCACTTACGCGGGCCAGATGGCACGCTGACGCCATTTCCTTTCGAGTTGCCCCAAGATCCTGAGTTTGAGATGGGTGGAGGTGGACTTTACGGTACCGCTGGCGATTACCTCCGATTTCTTAGGATGATTCTGAACAATGGCCAACTCGGCGGAGAGCGCGTACTCAAGCCAGAGTCTGTTTGGGCACTCGGGCAAAACCAAATGGGCGATTGTCGAGTAACAGGTCTGCAAGCTGCGATACCGCTTACGAATGACGCTGAGTTTTTCCCTGGTTCGGCAAAGAGTTGGAGCCTCGCCTTTCAAGTCAACCATGAAGACTTAAGTACGGGTCGGCCTGCTGGTGGTTTGATGTGGGCTGGCCTTGCTAATTCTTATTACTGGATCGATCAGAAAACTGGACTGGCAGGTGTTTACATGACCCAGCTCTTTCCATTTGCCGATCAAGAATCACTGCCGACTTTCCTCTCGTTTGAGTCAGCGGTCTATCAGGGCCTCCATGCTT
>JALQWJ010000335.1 GCA_023258775.1 Burkholderiaceae bacterium
GTCCCTGACGAGTAAAGTTGAAGTGCAGTCTCCTGGGGGTGTGGCATGTAGCCGGGATCATCATCGGGGAAGGCCTGCGCCCAAGTCTCAAGGGATTGCCGATGATCCAGAGGTGGTGAGTTGGCGATTGAGTCCTCGCTAAGTACGATCTTTTTAAGACTTGGGCACTCAATCACGTTGAGAATGTTTACAAAATCGATATCGGTCATCAGGACTTTTGCCTGGCCATGGTTAAGAATATAACTGACCTCAGTAGCCGCAAGGCGCCAATTAACCGGCATGCAAACAGCGCCAATTTTCTGTGCGGCAAGTGTCATGGCTGTACATTGCGCCGCGTGCTTGGTCAGACAGGCAATCCGGTCGCCAGGCACAAGTTCAAGTGCAAGCATCGCTTGCGCCAGCCGATTACTCAACGATTCTAGGTCCCCGAAACGCCAATCGCGCTTTGGACTTGAAAAGCATATCTCCTCAGGTTTACGCTTGCCGTTTCTGCGGCAGGCATCGAGCATGTTTTCCATGCTTGTATGTCTCCTCTTGATTTTTTAGGTGAGCAAGCACCGACGCTACAGCGCTTGCCTAACGCACAATTTAGCTGATACAGAGGAATTTGGCATGTTTTTTGACACTAAGTCCTCAGCCTTTGAGATCGAATCCTTAACAGCTGGATTCGGTGCTCGGATTCATGGCCTTGACTTAAGCCAGGCCTTGAGTCCCGAGGTGGTTGCAAGCATTCAGCAGGCGATAGATCATTTTGCTGTTCTGGTTTTCGCACAGCAGATGCTCGACGACGGAGCCCAGATTCGATTTGCGCGCTATTTCGGTGAGATGGAAGCGAGTCGTGCAACGGTGGCGGTTGAAAAGCATCGCTTGGCTCACCCTCAACTTAATGATATTTCTAACCTCAATGAGGCTGGGACGATTCTCGCGGTCGACGATCGCCGTCGCATGTTTAATCTCGGTAATCGACTCTGGCATAGCGATAGCAGCTTCAAAGTCAAGCCGGCCAAGTACTCGTTCTTGCATGCTCGAGAGATTCCAAGTCAAGGTGGCGAGACCGAATTTTGTGATACGCGACTCGCCTATGAGGCGCTTGGTACCAAAGAAGGCAATGCATTGATGCCACTCATATGCGAGCACTCCTTGCTTTTCAGTCGAGCCCAGCTCGGCTTTAGTGGTTTTACCGAGGAAGAGCAATTGCGTTTTGCACCAGTTCGTCAACGCCTTGTACGCCGACATCAACCCACTGGTAGGGTATGCCTTTTTCTTTCCTCTCACATCGGGGGCATCGAGGGCATGCCAAGGCCCGAGGCCTTGATGCTTATTCGTGACTTGATCGAAGCGGCCACGCGCCCCGATCGTGTGTATCAGCATCGGTGGTCATGCTTTGATCTTGTTATGTGGGATAACCGGGCAACGATGCACCGTGGCAGAGTTTATAACGATCAATTCGAGCGTCGTGACATGCGGCGCGTGACCATTGCTGGCGAGGTCTCGAGCCTCGATGAAGCCATTTGCTGATTAAAGTAATGCTCGAAGCGCGAGCGGGCCGCGAAAAGCCCAACCATGAAAAATCGTCGACTCCGGTTCTTGCGCCAGCTTTGCCTTCGGAAAACGTGCAAAAAATCGTGGTAGGGCTACATCGGCAATCATGGCTTTTGCGGCCCAAGCACCAGCACAAAAATGAGGTCCCGCGCCAAAGGCGATATGAGCACTGCTATCGCGCCATGGATTAAATTCATCAGGCTGATCGAACACAG
>JALQWJ010000336.1 GCA_023258775.1 Burkholderiaceae bacterium
TGAGATCGAAGCTGCGACGGACACTCTTACTGCAAGTGGTTCCGAAAAAGGCGGCTCGGCAGCAAGTACCAATCCAATTTGATCAATGTTTGCGGCGAGCAACTTTTGTCGAAAATGATCGCTTCGCCGCAACAGATTGCGCCGGGGCGCAAGCGCATTGATAACGGCTTGATCCTCGCCGATGGCCTCGATCTCGACATGATCGCCAACACAGTAATCCTGGCGACGACCACGGGTTACGGCAAGACGCTGACTCGGGGCTAATTTCTCCTTGGTCGCTAACCCATCTGTACCGTTGTTTGCATCAGGCTTGGCTTGATGCATATCCTGCGGCGCTTGTAATGCTCGAACGAGGTATTGTCTGCCATGACTAGCGAGAATCTCAGCGAGCATTGCTGGCTACCTGCCCGAGGCTGCATGCGGTACCTTGCCGTTTGCAACACCCGTAACAGTCGCCGCGTGTTTAACGTGTTGGCTAAGCGCCTGCAGCCTGGTAATTCTTATCGGTGCCGGTGGGTGTGAGTCGTAGATCGCAGAGTGCAATGGGTCTGGCGTTAGTGTCGCAGCGTTATCCTTCATCAACTTGACTAAGGCGCTTTCGAGATCGGCGGCTTCTGTCTGCGATGCCGCGTAAGCATCCGCCTCAAATTCGTGTTTACGCGACCACCAACTCATCAGTGGTTGTATTGGAAACAAGAATACCGGAAGCACCAGTGAGAAAAGCAGCAGCGCTGCTGCCGCCTGCGATCCTGGTAGCGGAATGAGACCAAGTCCACGGTAGAACCAAGGCTGATTCATGACCCAGGCGAGCAATGCGAGCGCAAGAAAGCTGAAGACGGCACTCAAGACAATCCGTTTCAAAATATGGCGATGTTTGAAATGGCCCAGTTCGTGTGCAAGTACCGCTTCAATTTCTTTAGGCGTGAGCTGGGCTAGCAGGGTGTCAAAAAACACAATCCGTTTCGCTTTGCCCATCCCTGTAAAGTAAGCGTTACCATGCGCTGATCGCTTGCTGCCGTCCATCACAAAGAGACCCTGGCTAGAAAAGCCACAGCGCTTAAGAAGCGATTCAACCGCGGCTTTAACCTCGCCTTCCTGCATAGGTTCAAATCGGTTAAACATCGGCGCAATCCAGGTTGGCCAAAGGATCATGACACCGAGCTGAAAGAGCATCCATGCACCCCAAACCCAGAGCCACCAGTGCTGCCCTGTTTGTTGCATCATCCAAAGCACTAACGCTAAGAACGGTATGCCGATCATGACACTTATGGCTATACCTTTTAATTGATCGCTGAACCACAGGCCAAGCGTCATACGATTAAAGCCAAAACGCTCGTCGATTACGAACTGGCGCCAAAGTGAAAAAGGTATATCGATAAGCGAGCCTAGAACAATCACAGTCATCATCAGGCTGATCTGAAAGTCAATTCCTGTCCCAGGCAGTTCGTCGGGAAAGAGAAAGAGCCAAGCTGTCGCGAGCGATGCTTGCAGTGTGGATAACAATCCGCCAGCCGTCAGAACGACAAGCCAAATACTCTGCGCCAGCATGTCGAACATCGCAAGCGATACCTTGGCGCTGGTGTAATCGGCAGCACGTTGGTGGTTCTCGAGCGAAATCCGGTCCTGAAAGCTTGCTGGAACTTGGTCTCGATGCTGGAGAACATGGCGAACCTGCCGTTGAGCCAGGTTGAGCTTGATGCTGAACTGGGTTGCTAGCAGTAACAAAAAGATAAAGCTGAAATCG
>JALQWJ010000337.1 GCA_023258775.1 Burkholderiaceae bacterium
GATGGACCCGAGCCGATTACCACCAAGTCGTAGTCGTAATCTGATTTTTTTACCGCTTTGGTGGTCTTGCTTGCCGCTTTGACGGCTGATTCTGCCTTCGAGTCCATGACTGTTTTCTCCCAAGAGTCGTATAGTTGCGTTAGAGCCGGCTAGGCGCGCGGTGCATTTGCGCATGCGCGAGCGCCGCCGATCTTAGTCACAGCGCTTGTGCTTTGTAAACATGCAAACGTATGAACCCAGGGAGATGACCTAATGAATACTGCCAATAAATCTGAACAATCCGCGGTGAGCGATGCCGCCTATGAGCAGCTTTGCCTTTACATCAATGGCGAATTCATCGCCGGAGGTGGGCGCAAAGAGCAAGATGTGGTCAATCCGGCCAATGGCCGAGTCATTGGCAAGCTGCCCCATGCAAGCAAGGAGGACCTTGACCGAGCTTTGCAAAGCGCGCAAAAGGCTTTTGAGAGCTGGAAAAAGAGCTCGCCCCTCGAGAGAAGCCGCATCCTCAGAAAAGTCGCCGAACTGACGCGTGAGCGCGCCAAAGACATTGGCCGCAACATCACGCTCGATATGGGCAAACCCCTGGCCGAAGCCATCGGCGAGGTTGTGAGTTGTTCGGAGCACTGTGAATGGCATGCCGAAGAGTGTCGCCGGATTTATGGGCGGGTGATTCCACCTCGCTTACCCAATGTGCGGCAGATGGTATTGCGTGAGCCGATTGGCGTTTGTGCAGCCTTCACGCCTTGGAACTTTCCCTATAACCAGGCGATTCGCAAGATTGCTGCGGCGATTGGCGCGGGTTGCACCATCATCATTAAAGGTCCCGAAGATGCGCCAAGTGCTGTGGTTGCGATTGCGCGCATGTTTCACGATGCGGGGCTGCCCCCGGGGGTCTTGAATGTAGTCTGGGGCGTGCCAGCCGAAATCTCGGATTACTTAATCCGCTCGCCGATCGTTCAAAAGGTATCGTTTACCGGATCGGTCCCGGTTGGCAAGCAGTTGGCAGCGCTTGCCGGTGCACATATGAAGCGTGTGACGATGGAACTCGGCGGTCACTCACCGGTCATTGTTTTTGACGACGCCGAAGTCGAACGCGCAGCCGATATGCTTGTGGCTTTTAAGTTCCGTAACGCGGGGCAGGTTTGCGTGTCACCGACCCGCTTTTACATTCAGCAACAGGCCTACGATCGTTTTGTGGCCCGCTTTATCGAAAAGACCAAGGCAGTCAAGGTCGGCGACGGTCTGGCAGCCGACACCAAGATGGGGCCTCTGGCGCATGTGCGTCGTATGCCTGCCATGCTGAAGTTTGTTGAGGATGCAAAGGCGCGTGGTGGCCGCATTGAGGTAGGTGGTGAGGCGCTCGGTGGTGAGGGCAACTTTTTTGCGCCAACCGTGCTCACCAACGTGCCTGATGACTCGATGGTGATGACATCTGAGCCTTTCGGGCCGATCGCACCTTGTGTGCCCTTTAAGGATGTCGATGAAGTGCTGGCAAGGGCTAATTCGCTGCCTTATGGCCTTTCATCTTATGCATTCACAACCAACACCAAACACGCCCTTGCTGTGCAAAACGGCTTGCAGGCGGGCATGGTCAATATCAACCACTTTGGACAGGCGCTTGCCGAAACACCCTTTGGCGGGATTAAGGAAAGCGGTATTGGTAGCGAAGGTGGCTTTGAAACCTTCGATGGCTACTTAAACACCAAATTC
>JALQWJ010000338.1 GCA_023258775.1 Burkholderiaceae bacterium
ACCGGGGCCAGGTGGGCGCGCTAAGCGATGGGCATGAATTCGGTCAAAGCCATAGCCATGTTCGTGGTGCGCCAGGCGAATCGTATATGGACTATTCCAAAAACTGTTATCGAGAACGTCGATGTTTTTATCGATTAAGGCTTGCTCATACCGCTCAAAGAGTTCGCGTACTTCCTCAACGACTTCTGGGATATTGGCTGTTTGGTCGAAATTCAATTGATCTTCTCCATAGCCTGAGCTAAGGCAACGAGCATGGCATCACTGCCTCGTGGTCCGATGATCGACAGTCCTATGGGCAGTCCATTAACGGTTGAGCCAGGCAGGTTAACCTGTGGATGCCCCGCTAAGCCACCCTGAGCACATAAGCAGGTTATACGATCGCGTAACGGGTCAAGTATCGAAAGACGCTGCCCTTTCGGCGGTGCGGGGACGGGCGTCGTCGGCATGCAAAGCACAGTGTTCGATGGAAGCAACCATGCCATCCGGCTCCTCACTTCTTCACGCATCAATCTGGCCCAGCTTCGCTCGCTCTCCGGCAGCATGGATCCAACTACGAGGGCACGCGCTACCGAAAAGGCCAATCGTGGGTTACGCTCGTCGATCCAATCCTTGAAGGTTTCAAAAGCTTCGGCAGGCTGAAGCGTTCGTTGCGCTCGCGCCCATGCTGAAAGGCCTTGGGGGGCCAACATATCTTCGCGGCTCGATCCAATCAGCCTAGCAAGCTTTTCAACCATCGGCTGAAGAGCCAAAGATACTTCGGGGTCGGCGAAACCGAAACAGTCATAAGCAATCACCAAGTGATCGGGCAACGACTCCGAGATTTTTTCATGCAACATCACGGCTGAAACACGGGCAAAAGTTAAAGCATCGCGCGCGAACCATCCAGCTGTGTCGGAACTTGGTGCTTGCGGAAGCATGCCGGATAGGTCAAGCCTGCCATGTGTTGGTCGAATTCCATAGAGTCCACAAAAGCTCGCTGGCACACGTACTGAACCACCTGTGTCAGTTCCGAGCGCCGTGTCGCAAAGGCCAGCAGCGACCGCGGCTGCCGAACCTGAGGAGGATCCGCCAGGAACGCGGTCGGGTGCGCGCACATTGACTGGGGTCCCGTCAAATGGGTTTTCGCCAAGAATGCCAAGCGATACCTCATCAGTAATGGTCTTGCCGACCAAGTTTGCGCCTGCATCGAGTAGGGTCTGAACAGCCCATGCGTGCCTGGTAGGAAGTGGACGACCGGAGGGCCAGTCGTGATTACCTGCGCCTGTGGGGATGCCCTTCACATCAAAGAGGTCCTTGGCGGCAAAACTAAGCCCTGCTAAAACGCCGCTTTCTTGACCCTTAACGAATATCCGTGGACCTGCTACAAAAGCCCCGATAGCTTCCATCGATTGATATCTCCTTGGGTTATTAAAAAACGATGATGGAGGCCCAGCTCGGCTTTACCAAAACCACTCGTAGTTTGGCGTGTTCTGGGTATCGATTGCCATGGTTTGGAACTTAGTGTGCCATCTTTGCTTAAAGTCCGCAGGCACCAAATGTTGGCAGGTCTGCACCCAAGTAGTAAGTGTGCGCACAGGATTGGTTCAAAAACCCACGCAGTCTTGTCTAAAGGCTTTGATTCATCAGATCGGCCGTAGCTCACTAGTCGTTCGCAAAATTTGGCATTGAATTTGCATCCTTACTTGTACACAAGACAGGATGGCAAT
>JALQWJ010000339.1 GCA_023258775.1 Burkholderiaceae bacterium
TGGGAAACGAAATGAGCTAACGCCACTTGGTCACGAGGTTGTCGCTCAGGCTCAGGGCCTTGTGCTCGCCGCCGAAGAACTTAAACGCCGAGCAATCCGCTTCAATCTCGGCGGTAAAGGGGAGATTCGGGTTGGATTGGGATCTGGCCCAGGGGCAATGCTCATGACACCTTTGCTCCGAGAAGTAGCAGTTTCGATGCCGGACGTTAGGGTTTCATTGTGGCGAGGATCAACGGAGCTTCAATTACTTCAGTTGCGATCCCGTGAACTCGAAGCGCTGGTTATCGATGCACGAAGAGTTAGCCCGGCTCCTGACCTGAGTATTGAGCCCCTGGGTGAAATGAGAACCGGCTTTGTTGCATCAGCGACTCATCCGCTTGCGGGAAAGGCTGACATCAGATTTGAGCAAATGCTCGAGTTTCCGATTGCAAGCACGCCGCTTTCAGCTGATGTTGCTCGATTGCTTGTGGAACAGTATGGCCCCAAAGCTGACCCCCAGATCATGATCACGCTCAGATGTGAAGATATAAAAAGCTTAATTGATACACTCTACGTAACTAACGCGATTTATCTTGGCATTGTTGCAGCTGCTCGGGATGGCATTGCGAACTCGTCCCTCTGTGAGCTATCAATCAGACCAGAGGTTTTAGCGACCGCGCGCTTTGCTTACGTAAGCCTCCAGGGGAGAACTGAGGCGCCAGCCATGAAATGGTTTCGAGCATTTGTATCGAGTCATCTGTGCGATTGATACAATTTTATGTTATCCATGATCATTACACATATTCGACCAGTATAAGAAACGTTATTCATGGATCACTATCAGGATTGGGGACATGTGCTTCAACTCACAATCGAGTTGATAGCGACTGCGGCTTTCGCGCTCTCCGGCGTGATGGAGGCAGCACGCAAACGATTAGATGCCGTAGGTGTTTGCGTGGTCGGATTCTTATGCGCCTTTGGTGGTGGCACCTTACGGGACTTGCTGCTTGATCAGCGACCCTTCTTTTGGGTCAAACATGTCGAAGTGCTGTGGGGGGTGTTTGCACTGTGCCTGCTGACCATGCTATTTCTGAGGCCAAGACACTTCAGTGTTACTGAGCGAGCGATTCAATGGCCAGATGCCCTCGGTTTAGGTCTTTTTACAGCCGTGGGCGTCAGTCAGTCACTGGCGCTGGGCTTACCCTCCATCGTTGCGGTGTTAATGGGTGTCATCACCGCAGTGTTTGGTGGCGTGTTACGGGACATGGTTTGCAATGAAATTCCCACCGCATTTAATGATCATCGTCCTTATGCAGTTTGTGCCTTTGCAGGGGCTTGGGCCTACATCGCATTGTGGTCGATCGATAGTCCTGCCTGGATCTGTATGCTTGTCTCACTTTCTTTTACGGTTTTTTTGCGAACGCTCGCTCTTTGGTTTAACTGGCAATTACCACCTTGGCGCCAAAACTAAATACCGCCGTCTGCTAACTACTTTACTGAAGCATATTTGAAAGTAATATTTAATGTTACGTTCACTTATACAGTGTCTATTACATACTATCTATTATCACATATGTCTTTATAGCTTTATGTTTTTTTAACATACTTTTGTAATTGAAGATTGTCTTCATGCCTTGGTCGATGATTCGCTTTGAGATGCTGACTAATGGCCGCAATGCAATCTGCGCTC
>JALQWJ010000033.1 GCA_023258775.1 Burkholderiaceae bacterium
CTCAAATCGAGGATGACTTTGTGACCACTCCAGTTTTGACGGCACATCCGCGGCTAAGCGCAAAACCTTGAGCGCTTGCTCCAATAAATCACGCCAGTGAATCCAGTCGGCCGCGTCGGCGGCCTCGGCAAGGCCAATACGTAAAAGATCCCTTGCAAATTCCTGCCCCTGCCTGATTGACCACGTCCGACCAAAAAACTGAATCGCTGTCTCAGGCAACTGATGCGCTTCATCGACGATCACACCCTCGACCTCAGGCAGCAAATCGGAAACACCTTCGCGTTTCAGTGCGAGATCAGCGCAGAGTAAGTGGTGATTAACGATCAGTAAGTCAGCCTGATGCGCCTTTTGCCGCGCCCGCATGACAAAACAGCGTCCATAATCAGCGCATTGACTGCCAAGACAGGTATCTCGGGTTGCGGTTGCCATGGCCCAGGCCGGCGAATCTTCTGGGATTTCATGACATTCGCTTCGATCGCCCGAATCACTTCTGGCTGCAAACGCCCTGATCCGCATCAAAAGGGCTGCTTCATCACGCCTTGCAAAACGTCCCTCGCGCAAATGGCGCTCAAGGTGATAATGGCAGACATAGTTGCTTCGTCCTTTGAGCTGACACACTTGTGCTGAGGCGCTCAAATGTTCAAGCAAAAGCGGTAAGTCGCGGTGAAGCAACTGGTCCTGCAGGGCCTTTGTACCGGTTGAGATCAGCACTTTTCGGCCGGACAACAGCGCGGGAACAAGATAGGCGAATGTTTTCCCAACGCCAGTACCTGCTTCAACCAGCAAGGACTCATTCATTGCAATGGCATCCTCAACGGCAATCGCCATATCAAACTGCTGGCGCCGAAAGCGAAAGCCTGGCTTTCCTACAAGTAGTCCCTCAGGGCCAAGCACAGCAGCAACTGCGCCGTGACGCGTACTCAACAATGTGCTCTATGCAGGGACGTCAGGTACGAGCATCATTTGCAACTGTACGATGCTGTCCTTAATTTGCAATTTTCGCTTCTTGAGTCTCCGCAGTTGAAGCTCATCGAAATGCGTTTGCTCGCAAATCGTTTCAATCATTGCGTCGAGTCCGCGGTGTTCAAGTTGCAACTCGCGTATCCGGTGGGCAATCGTGTCATGGTCCATGCGGGATTTTCGCATCCGGCCGCGTTGCTGCCAATCCCCCCTGCGCCAAAACACGTCTGGGCCGATCCCGATAAGCTTTGGACTGCATCTCAATAAGCCTGGACGCTGTTCTCGTAAACTCAATGGCCAGCACACCATCACGGTAGAGCATTTCCGGCTGGTCGGCAGCGCTCACGATTAACTTGACCGCTTGATCGTAGAAAACATCGACAAGCCAAACAAACCGACGAGCTTCTGAGGCCATCGCCGGTGTCATGACTGGCACGGACTGAAGCAATATCGTGTGGAAATGCGAAGACAGTTCAAGATAATCGATCTGCGATCGCGGTGAGCCACACAGCGCCTCAAAATTCAGCCAGATCACGCCACCCGCAATACCCAGACAGGGCAGTTGGCGATGTGCAATTTCGATCAAACAATCACGGCGAATCGGCCCATCTGCAAGTCTTTCGAAACTTGCAAGCATTTGCTCATCGACTTCTGGGCTAAGCGGGCAAAGATAAGCGGGCAGTTGCTCAAGTGCCCTGCGCCTGTAGTCAACGCCAGCGTCAATCTCTAGTAACTCAAGATTGCTTTCAAGCAAAGCAATCGCAGGAAGAATACGGTCGCGGTGTAAACCATTAGGATAAAGTTTATTGGGCTGATAATTGGACGTACAAACAAGCACTAAGCCCTGCGAAAAAACGACTTTTAAAAGTCGCTCCAAGATCATCGCATCAGCGATATCGGAGACATGAAATTCATCAAAACAAATAATTCGATAACGTTTAGCGATCTGTAAACCAACACGATCGAGCGGATTAGCCTGTCCTTTTTGCAGCTCGAGTTCGCGGTGAACTTCGCGCATGAACTCATGGAAATGAAATCGACCCTTTTGGTCGATTTCGAGCGCCTCGAAAAACAAATCCATCAGAAAACTCTTACCGCGACCAACGCCCCCCCAGAGCCAAAGCCCTTTAGGTGGAGAAGGTTTGGCAAACATTCGCCCGATGAGGGAAGCTCGGGCAAGCTTATATTGATGAAGCGAGGCTGCGAGCCGCTGTAGGCAATTGATCGCCTCGACTTGAACCGCATCTTCAAGCAGTGCCCTGCGCTTGATCTCAGCCTGATAGGCCTGCAATAAATCCATCGCTGAATCGAGCTGCAAGTCAATGTCAACGCGCACTCGCGCTGACATCAAGCTTGCGTCGACATCCTGCTTCTAAAGATTTAGGGCCCGATTATCGGTGGCGGCAAGTGCCGCCTCGCGCATCACCTCGGATAAGGATGGATGCGGATGACAGACCCGGGCAACATCCTCTGCAGAAGCCTTGAATTCCATGGCAAGTGCGGCCTCGGCAATCAAATCGGAAGCTGCAGCAGCAACGATGTGAACGCCAAGGATCTCATCGGTTTCCTGATCGCAGAGCATTTTTACGAAACCGTCCGAGGCATCCATGCCGAGGGCTCGGCCATTCGCAGCGAATGGAAACTGGCCTGTTTTGAAGGCCCGCCCTTCCTTTTGCAGCTCTTGCTCGGTTCGACCAACCCAGGCGATTTCAGGACTGGTGTAAATGACCCAAGGGATACATTGGTAATCGATGTGTGGCTTTTGGCCTGCCATGATCTCGGCCACCATCACGCCTTCGTCCTCAGCTTTATGGGCAAGCATCGGACCTCGAACCACGTCGCCGATCGCATAAATGCCATCCACACGGGTTGCACAATGCGCATCCACCGGAATAAAGCCACGTTGATCTGTTTCAAGACCAACAGATTCAAGGCCAAGTCCGTCGGTGAGCGGCTGTCGACCGACTGAGACGATCAAACGGTCGACCTCAAGCGTCTTGGCTTCGCCTTTGGGGTCGCTGTAGTGCATGACAACCTGTTTGGCCTTGCCTTTGCCTTCAATCGCGACGCTGTCAACTTTGGCACCGAGTTGTATAGCCAAGCCTTGCTTGGTGAAGAGCTTCCATGCCTCTTTGGCAACTGCCTGGTCAGCAGCGGCCAGAAAATCGGGGAGCGCCTCAAGAATCGTCACTTCAGCGCCTAAACGCCGCCACACTGACCCAAGCTCTAAACCAATCACCCCCGAGCCGATGATGCCCAATCGCTTGGGGACAGTGTCGAACTGCAAGGCGCCTTCGTTATCGCATATATATTCTTGATCGACCTGTATACCGGGCAGATGACGCGCCTTGGACCCTGTTGCAATAATGACCTTCGTTGCCTCGATGCGGTCTTTTGCATCGCCGTCCTCAGGCCCATTCTCGAACACATCAACTGCAAAGCGATCTTCCTGCCTACCAGCAAACTTTGCATGGCCCTTGAACCAGGTGATCTTGTTTTTCTTAAACAAGTACTCAATGCCCTTGGTCATTTTGCCAACGATCTGATCTTTCCTCGAAAGCATTTTCCCCACATCAATTGAAGCCGACTTGACTGAGATGCCATGAACATCCAGGTGAGACTGAACTTGTTCGAAATGCTCGCTTGAGGCGAGCAATGCTTTTGATGGTATGCAGCCCACATTCAGGCAGGTTCCACCGAGTACACGATCACCCTTGGGATTTCGCCAGCGCTCAACACAGGCAACCTTGAAACCAAGTTGGGCAGCGCGAATGGCTGCAATATAGCCGCCAGGACCGGCACCGATGACAAGGACATCAAACTGCTGACTCATGCGTATACCCTTTCGCTCAGAGATCAAGAAGCAGTCGCGAGGGATCCTCGAGCGCTTCCTTAATCGCAACAAGAAAGAGAACGGCCTCGCGGCCATCAATAATACGGTGATCGTAAGACACGGCGAAGTAATTGATTGGGCGAATCACGATTTGACCGTTCTCAACAACCGCACGTTCTTTCGTCGCATGTACACCCAAAATCGCCGACTGCGGCGGGTTGATAATTGGCGTCGAGAGCATGGAACCGAATACACCACCATTCGAAATTGAAAAGGTGCCACCGCTGAGCTCTTCAATCCCAAGCTTGCCGTCTTGAGCGCGTTTACCGAAATCAGCAATCGTTCGCTCGATTTGTGGAAAGCTCAGCTGATCAGCGTTTCGGATCACAGGAACAACGAGGCCTCGGGGTGATCCCACCGCGACACCAACATCGAAATAACCGTGATAAACAATGTCACTACCATCGACCGAGGCATTAACCACGGGATACTTCTTTAAGCCGTGTACTGCTGCCTTGACGAAAAAGGACATGAACCCAAGACGAACGCCATATTCTTTCTCAAAGCGTTCTGCATACTTTTTACGCAAGTCCATGACGGGCTGCATGTTGACTTCATTGAAGGTCGTGAGAATTGCGTTGTTTGACTGGGACTGAAGCAAACGCTCAGCTACCCGAGCGCGCAGCCGAGACATCGGCACACGCTGCTCAGGACGGCCAGCGATCAACGACTGCAAATCAGCAGGGGCAGGAACGATGGGCAAACTTGGTGCGGCCATCTTTGCAGCCGCTTGTTGACCTGCAACCCCTGCGCTTGCTGTCTGCGTGACTGCCGACGAAGCACTCGACTTCGTACGATCAGCAGCAAGTACATCGCCCTTCGTAATACGTCCATCGCGCCCGGTCCCGGTTATATCCGATGCACTAAGCTGTTGTTCAGCCATCAACTTTGCTGCTGCGGGCATCGCAACACCTTGTTTAGCAGCGTTTGGCGCACTTGATGCTGCAACACTTTGCACCGCCTGGCTTTGCGCAGCTGCTGGGGCCGCAGCGCTGGTCGTTGAGGCCTTCGCCTCAGTATCGATCATGGCGATGATCTCGCCAGCAACGACGGTATCACCGTCATGTTTGAGCACCTGAGCCAACACACCTGCATCGGGCGCAGGTAGTTCAAGTACGACCTTATCGGTTTCGATATCGATCAAATTTTCATCGCGGGCAACCGCTTCGCCAGGCTTCTTGTGCCAGCTCAATAAGGTTGCCTCAGCAACCGACTCTGAAAGCTGAGGGACTTTTACTTCAATCAAGGCCATGAGTGACTCCAGTGACTCAATCAATAACGTTACGGATTTTAACCAATGAAACGCGGACACATTACCAAGTTTAGACTGCGATATTAGAACTTTTCATGTCAGGCAAGATGCCAGACACGATCCTCGCTAGGTCTTAGCCTTGCTAGTTTTCCGAGCGGGTTTTGGGTCACCGAAGGCGGTCGCGATCAGCTCTTTTAATTGAGCATAGTGCTTGTCGTAATAACCAACCGCCGGTGAGGCCGATGCAGGACGCCCGGCGTAGATCAAATGTTGACCTTCTTTCAGCGCATCCTGAATATGGTGCTGAATGTAAAACCAGGGTCCCTGGTTTTGCGGCTCGTCCTGTGCCCACACCCAGTCTGCTGCCGCAGAATAACGTTTAACTTCTGCTTCAAAAGCCTTGTTCCCGAAGGGATAAAGTTGTTCAACCCGAATGATCGCCAAATCATCCCGAGCGGCTTCACGTCGAGCGGCGATCAGATCATAGTACAGTCGGCCAGAACAAACCACGACGCGTTTGACCCGCTTCGGATCGATGCTTTTATCAGCTTCTCCGATCACCAACTGAAAGGATCCTTTGGCCAAATCTTCGAGTGAGGAGATAGCTTCCTTATGCCTCAGCAAGGACTTTGGTGTAAACAACACAAGCGGCTTGCGGAAGCTTCGGATCATTTGGCGACGCAAGACATGGAAAATTTGCGCAGGGGTCGTGGGTTGAACGATTTGCATATTGTGCTCAGCGCAAAGCTGCAAGAATCGCTCGATGCGCGCCGATGAGTGCTCGGGCCCCTGCCCCTCATAACCATGAGGAAGCATCAAGGTCAAACCAGTTACCCGACCCCACTTTGCTTCGCCTGAGCTAATAAATTGATCAATGACCACTTGGGCGCCGTTGGCAAAATCGCCAAATTGAGCCTCCCAAATCACAAGCTTATTGGGTTCAGCAGTAGAGTAACCGTACTCAAAACCTAAGACCGCTTCTTCCGACAACACCGAATCAATCACCGTAAACTCGCCTTGATCGTCAGCAACATGCTGCAAAGGCGTGTAGCTACCCGAATCCCAACGCTCACGCGCCTGATCGTGCAAAACAGCATGCCTGTGGGTGAACGTTCCTCTTCCGCAGTCCTGACCTGAAAGCCTAACGCCGTAACCATTGGCAAGCACACTCGCAAAGGCAAGGTGCTCACCCATCCCCCAGTCAAGCGCTAGCTTACCTTCAGCCATGGCGCGTCTGTCCTTGATCACCCGCTCCACCAATGGATGGATTGAAAAACCATCGGGTACTGTCGTGATGCGCTTACCCAGGCGCTGCAATTCGGCTAGGGGTACCGCGGTATCAGCGGCATCTGTCCACTTGCTATTCAAAAAAGGCGCCCAGTCAATCGCGAACTTACTTTTGAAATTTGTCAGTACTGGGTCACTCGTGTGTCTGCCCTCATCCATTGCAGCACGGAAGGCGACGACCTGCTGATCCGGGTAATCTGCAGGTACAACACCTTGAGCCACCAGATGGTCGCCAAAGAGTTTCCTTGTACCAGGGTGTTGTCCTATTTTCTTATACATCAGGGGTTGGGTGACCGCTGGGGTATCCTGCTCGTTGTGACCCAACTTTCTAAAACAAACAATATCAACAACGACATCTTTCTTAAAGGTTTGGCGAAAATCAACGGCGATCTGAGTCGCATAAACAACTGCCTCAGGATCATCGCCGTTTACATGAAGCACAGGAACATCAATCATTTTGACCACGTCCGTGCAATAAAGCGTTGATCGCGAATCACGTGGATCGGAGGTTGTAAAACCGATCTGATTATTAATCACAAGGTGGACCGTGCCCCAGGTACCGTAATGGCGAGTTTGTGCCAGGTTTAGCGTCTCCATGACAACGCCCTGCCCCGCAAAGGCAGCATCGCCGTGAACAAGGATCGACAATACCTGCGCACCAGCATGGTCACCGCGACGATCCATTCTTGCGCGGGTTGAGCCTTCAACCACTGGATTGACGATCTCAAGATGCGAGGGATTAAAGGCAAGCGTCAAATGGACTGGCCCACCAGGCGTGCTTACATCACTTGAAAAACCTTTGTGATATTTCACGTCACCCGATGGCAAGTCATCAGCATGTTTGCCTTCAAACTCGGCAAATAAATCGCCAGGCATTTTCCCAAGCGTATTAACGAGCACGTTGAGACGCCCTCGATGTGCCATACCAATCACGATTTCCTGCACACCCTTGCTGCCTGCCCGTTGAATGACTTCATCCATGGCGGCAATAAAGCTTTCACCGCCCTCGAGCGAAAAGCGCTTTTGACCCACATACTTCGTATGTAAGTAACGTTCTAAACCTTCAGCGGCAGTCACCCGATCAAGGATTCGCTTTTTTTGATCAACAGTAAAACTGGGGCGCCCGCGGCTGCTTTCCATGCGTTGCTGCATCCAACGCTTTTGCTCTGGATCGGCAATGTGCATAAATTCCGCACCGATACTGCCTGTGTAGGTATCACGCAGCGCTGTCATCAAGTCGCGAAGCGTCATCGACTCGGCGCCAAAAAAAGTGTTCGCTGTGGAGTAAACGTTGGCGTGATCGCCTTCGGTAAAGTCGTAAAAAGCCGGTTCGAGTTCTGGAATCGACTCGCGCTCCTGGCGTTTAAGCGGATCAAGGTCTGCCCAACGATTACCCAAGAATCGATAAGCTGCTATTAATTGCTGTACATAAACCTGCTTGCGTGCGCTAGCCGCGTCTCCGCCCATCTGGCGGGGCTGAAGACTGCCTTCGCGAGCGCGCTCGGCGAAGGATTCAACGATCGGCGCATGCGCCACATCTCGAAGCTGGGTTTCACCGGTAGCCGATGGAACCGATTGCATCCGATCAAAATAGGTGCGCCATTGCTCCGGAACAGACCCGGGGTTGGCAAGGTAGTTCTCGTAGAGTTCCTCAATGTAGGGCGCGTTGCCGCCAAACAGATAAGAATTGGTTTGGAATTGCTTCATCATGACGCTTTTACCTTTCAAAACGAGCTTCTCGTCGAAGATTCAATCGCCGCTCAAACGCCGTAGGCTTGATGCAGCTCGAGGGCCAAGCAGATCTAACGACCGCAAAGGTCGAATGGGAGAATACCAGAGCATTTGTGCAAACTTGCCTTCAGAGACTCAGATTCGATCGCTCAACCAGCACAGGGCTGCAAGCCTGGCTCATAAGCTCGGTCACAGACGCGTAAAAAAGCCGGAACCTCTTTCGAAGCTCCGGCCTCTTTCAAACACTTGCGGCACGTGAAAGCCTAAGTCTGGTTCGACAAGCCCTCGATTGCTCTAGCTGCGTTGATCCAAGGGTAAAACATCACGCCTGGTTGCACCATTAAAGAGTTGCCGGGGTCGACCAATCTTATAGTCGGGATCGGCAATCATCTCTGTCCATTGTGAAATCCAACCTACGGTTCTGGCAAGTGCGAAAATGCAGGTAAACATATCGGTAGGAATACCCATCGCCTTTTGGACAATGCCCGAATAAAAATCGACATTCGGGTAGAGCTTTCGCTGAATAAAGTAATCGTCTTCCAGCGCAATTTGCTCGAGTTTCATCGAAAGCTTAAACAAGGGATCATCGCCAAGTCCTAGCTCGCCAAGCACCTCGTGACAGGTTTCACGCATCAACTTCGCGCGCGGATCATAGTTCTTGTAAACACGGTGACCGAAGCCCATAAGCTTGGCTGTTGACTGCTTGTCTTTGACTTGCTTGATGAATTCGCCAATCTTCTCGACACCGCCCATTTTCTGAATGTCATTGAGCATGACAAGACAAGCTTCATTCGCACCGCCATGTGCGGGCCCCCAGAGCGTGGCAATACCAGCAGCGATACAAGCGAAGGGATTGGCTCCCGAAGAACCAGCCAGACGAACGGTTGATGTCGATGCGTTTTGCTCATGATCTGCATGCAAGATCAAAATTCGATCGAGAGCACGCACAAGTACATCGTTAATTTCGTAGTCCTCGCACGGGTTACCGAACATCATTCGCATGAAATTTGCGCTGTAAGAAAGCGAATTTTTCGGATAAATGAACGGCTGACCGATCGAGTATTTATAAGCCATCGCCACCAGGGTTGGCATTTTTGCAATTAAACGAATCGCGGAAATCTCACGGTGCGCAGCGTTATTAATGTCCAGACTATCGTGATAGAAAGCTGCCAGGGCACCAACAACGCCAACGAGCACAGCCATCGGATGCGCATCACGACGGAAACCCTGAAAAAAGCGCTGCATTTGCTCATGAACCATCGTGTGTTTGGTCACGGTGCCGACAAATTGATCGCGCTTGCTGCGGGTTGGTAGCTCGCCATTAAGCAGTAAATAACAGGTCTCCAGATAATCACACTGGACGGCAATTTGCTCAATAGGATAGCCGCGATACAGCAGCTCGCCTCGATCACCGTCGATATAGGTGATCTTCGACTCGCAAGCAGCCGTCGACATAAAACCTGGATCGAAGGTGAACTTTCCTGTTTGGCCGTAGAGCTTACGGATATCAATCACATCAGGACCGATAGAGCCTTTATAAATGGGGAAGTCAACCGAGGGCGTACCGTCGGTGAAGCTGATCGTCGCTTTGGTGTCAGACATGGCAACTCTTCATCAAGGGTTAATCAACAATATCAACGCAAAAATTCGTGTTTTACGCCCTGCTTTATACAGAACGTAAAGTCTCAAGGACTGCAATGACGCGGGGATCGAGTAAATCACCCTCAGGTTGCTGCCGGGCGAGCACGAGGTCCAAGAGTTCATTGTCCGACAAGTTCAATAAATGGTCGAGACCGAACTCAAAATCTTCAGTTAAATTTTGATCAAAACGATCGAGAAATCGGGTCAAGAGCAAATCGTTTTCGAGCAAACCTCGACGACAACGCCAACGTAAACGACGACGCCGTGCGTCTTGGTCGAGAGTTTGTAGCGCCACCGTCACTTCCTTAGTTGATCGCGCGGTTTAAACCGCGCGCTTCACCATCAACTCTTTAATCTTGCCAATCGCCTTGGTCGGATTGAGTCCCTTCGGACAAACGTCTACACAATTCATAATGGTGTGGCAACGAAACAATCGATATGGGTCTTCAAGGTTATCAAGCCTTGCTGAAGTGGCCTGATCGCGTGTGTCTGCGATAAAACGATAGGCCTGCAATAAGCCGGCCGGACCTACAAACTTGTCGGGATTCCACCAAAATGAAGGGCAACTGGTTGAGCAGCAGGCACACAAGATGCACTCATAAAGCCCATCGAGTTCTTCGCGATCCTCAGGCAACTGTAAGCGTTCTTTTTCTGGGGGGCCGGTGTTTCGTTGATCAGGTAGGGCTTGATCGAGTGGTACTGCTTGAAGAACTGGGTCATGTCCACAATCAGGTCGCGCACCACGGGCAGGCCAGGCAGCGGCTTCAAGACGATGTCGCCCTTGAGCGTGTTCAGGTTGGTCAGGCAGGCCAGGCCGTTTTTGCCGTTGATGTTCATGGCGTCCGAGCCGCACACGCCTTCACGGCAGGAGCGGCGGAACGACAGGGTGGGGTCCACGGCCTTGAGCTTGA
>JALQWJ010000340.1 GCA_023258775.1 Burkholderiaceae bacterium
CCGTTGTACTCGGCGGTGCCTGCAACGCGAAAGCGATCATCGCCGAGTCGACTCGTCACCAGCTTGGTTTCATCATCAAGCAAACTTACCTGTGGTGCAGCCGACTGGCTATCGGCATCGGGCAGATTGACGGTGATCGAATAGCCTTTTACAGGATAAATATTGAGGCGATCGCCAAGTTGTGCGGCCAGTCGGCGACCATGTACGCCAGCGCAAACGACCATCGCATCATAGGTCAGCGATAGGGTCTCGCCAGCGTGTTTAACCTGAACAAAGGCGCTCTGGCCATTTGATCCAACACTTAGAACCTCATGCTCGTTATAAATCTTCACGCCATGACGCTCGCAGGCTTTGGCCAGACCGTAGGTAAATTTATGAATATCGCCTGTGGAGTCGCTCTCGGTAAAGTAACCACCGTAAAACTTACCCTGCAGGCTTGGCTCAATAGCCGCGATCTCTTGCGGCGTTACCGCACGGCGAGACAGTCCGCCTGAAGCCAGCAGCTTTGAGACCTGAGCGGCATGCTCAAAGCCTTTTTTATCCCTGTAAAAGTGAAGAATCCCTTTTCGCTTGTGGTCAAACTCAATGCCTTCGGCTTGCGCCCAGGCAAAGTGGTGTTGGCGCGATTCGATAGCCAAACGCGCGGTCGATATCGTATTTTCCTTGTACCTTGGAATAGCGGCTATAAATTCGGCTATCCAACTCAACTTGTGCCAACTCGGTGTTGGATTCATCAATAGTGGCGCGTCATGCTTAAACATCCACTTGAGGCCCTTGATCAGTGTCGAAGGATGCGTCCAAACCTCGGCATTCGAGGCTGATAGCTGCCCTCCATTGGCATACGAAGTCTCCATGCCTGGGTAGCGGTTCTTCTCAATCAGGGTGACCTCAAACCCCTGCTTAATGAGCGTGTACGCGGTCGTAACCCCCGTAATACCGCCGCCAATAATAACGATATGCTTTTTCATTTTATAAACTTAACTGTGTCAGCATTGTGAATAATATTTATAACGAGCCAGGCTGAGCTGTATCGCATAACGACACCTAAGCTTTTCTCTTAAACCAATCAATCAAGACCTGGCTACGAAAGCAGGTCGTGGACAAGGGCGCACCAGTACTTGGCCCCCACCGCAATGTTGTTATCGTTAAAGTCATAGCCAGGGTTGTGCACCATGCAAGCTCCGGCCGACTCACCGTCGCCATTACCAATCAGCAAATAACTACCGGGCACTTTTTCCAACATGAACGCAAAATCTTCGCTACCCGTCAGCGCCGGACCTTGCAAGGTGACGCGCTCTGCACCGACCATGTCAATAGCTACCTGGCGCGCAAAATCGGTTTCCTTCTCCGCATTGACCAGCACACAGTACCCGGGCTTCCATATCACCTCTGCGCGCACACCAAAACTGTCAGCCTGCGCAGCCACCAAAGACTTGATGCGTTGCTCCAGCAAGGCGCGCACTTGATGCGTGAGTGCCCGAACGCTGAGTTCCAGGGTTGCCTCCGCAGGGATCACGTTATTGGCTTCGCCGGCATGTATCGAACCCACGGTAACTACTGCCGTATCGAGTGGGTCTACATTCCGCGACACCACAGTTTGCAAGGCCACCACGATGCTGGCAGCCGCCACCAAGGGGTCAGCGGCACGAT
>JALQWJ010000341.1 GCA_023258775.1 Burkholderiaceae bacterium
TGACCTCGCTTGGCCTACATCAGCTACCTGCCATACGACATGCCTCGCTGGGCCGTTGACCGCAATCTGAATGCGATACCAGCGATGCAAAACCAGGGGCTCCTCAAGTAAAGACGTGTGGTTTTCTTCTCCAGCAATCGTCAGTCTCAGTGATAAGTGGTTCTGCGCGTCAAGCTCTAAGCTAAAGCCCTGATGCTGATCGTCGAGATTAGCGCAGATGATCTGCGCTTGATTCGTTTGCAGGCGAGCCTGAATATGCAAACAAAGTGTGAAGCTTGATGCGTTTTGCAAAAGCGCTGCGGGTCCAAGTCGAGCATAAGAGCCAAGTGGTACCGTTTGTGATGTTGGAACGCTTAACTCATGGATAGCAAGTTCACAGTCTTCGTAACGAACGCCGCCTATTGCCGGATTTGGATCTGCGCATAAAACACGGACTACTTTTGCTGAGGGCTTTTCTTGACCTTGATTGGCTACATGAAAGCGAATTGATTGACCGGCGATTACTGATAAGCGATCTGCGTATCCAGTGAGTGTGAGCATGGCTTGCATCCAAAACGAAAAACGCCATCATGGCATGAGGCTGATGGTCATCATCCTCATTGCGTTTTGTTTCCTTAGCGCATGTGGCTTCGAGTTGGCTCAAGCGTGTGGAGAAGTTGATCAAGAGCGTGCTGAAGCGATTCCAGCGTTGACCTGTCCATGGTTTGCAATGCTTCAAGAACAGGTCCGCTCCAAGGGCGTGGCGCCTGCTTGAGCAAGGCTTTGGCCTGAGCGGTGCTTCGTAGCTGAACATTTCGCCGATCAAGTTTGCTGTGTTCGACCTCGACCAATCCTTTGGCAATCAAAGGTTTGACCAAATTGCTTGCAGTACTTGGCTGGACCTCCATGGCTTTCGCAAGTTCGCCAGTACCAATATCGGGTTGTTGATGAATAACCGAGAGCGCTTGTAACTGAGCTTTTCCAAGACCAAGCTCAAGGCTAACCTTGCGCGTGTCGAGTCGAAGTGCCTGACTGACGCGGCGAAGTGTCCTAAAGGTTTTAAGAGCATCTTGAGTGGGCTTAGGCATAGACTTGGTGTACTGTGAGGGTTCACTCGATGCTAGCAGTATCGAAGCAAGTATAAGTAAATTAACGTAAGTTATTCTACGTTTTCTCGGGTTTACCACGCAAGAGATAACGATTGCACGGCTTGGCAAAGCGCTTCTACGCAAGCTCGACCCCAACCCTAATGGCGCTTCTTACTGAGTGTATTGACTGCTTCCTTTATTGAGCTTTATCCTCGATAAGGCCGTGAGTAGGCGACCCAGGTCGTCGATAAAGGTGTAGACCACCGGGATAACAAGCAGGCTCAGCACCGTGCTGGTAAGCAGTCCGCCAATGACAGCAATGGCCATCGGAGACCGAAAGCTAGCATCGGCAGCACCCCATCCGCTTGCAATGGGCAGCATGCCCGCACCCATTGCTATCGTTGTCATAATGATCGGTCGGGCGCGTAAACGGCAGGCTTCAATTAAGGCTTGATGGCGATCAAGTCCTGTTTTACTTGCCTCAATGGCGTACTCAACCAGCAGAATCGAGTTTTTGGTGGCGATCCCCATCAGCATGATTAATCCAAT
>JALQWJ010000342.1 GCA_023258775.1 Burkholderiaceae bacterium
TATCGTTACAAAAAACTCGGAGCTTGCAGGCCCACTTCATGTTGAAAGCTTGATTGATGAAATGATGGCCGCTGGTCTGGCAAGCGAACTCGAGGTCATCGGTGAAGCGACCTCGGGTTCGACGTTTCCAAACGGGTGCCACTGTGCGGAGGTTGAAATCGATCCCGACACCGGCGTTACCCAGCTTTTAAACTATATCGCTGTCGATGATTTGGGCAAAGTGATCTCACCGCAACTGGTTCAGGGACAGGTCCATGGTGGCGTTGTTCAAGGTTGGGGTCAGGCGTTTTGCGAGCACGCGATTTACGACCCAGGTAGCGCCCAATTGCTGAGCGGATCGTATATGGACTATGCCATGCCCCGCGCTGGTTGTGTCAGTTCGATTCATAACGACACGATTAACGTGCCCACAAGCCTCAACCTTTTAGGTTCAAAAGGTGTTGGGGAATCGGGCTGTTCCGGCTCGTTGCCCGCGCTTGCCAACGCAGTCATTGCAGCGCTAAGGCCGCTTGGGGTAAGCAGCATGGATATGCCTTTCACGCCGCCCAAAGTCTGGGCGGCGATCAGGCAGTCGGATCATGGCGCCTAAGTCGATGGCCATGCTGGCGGGTGAAGCTGCGCTGGTCACGGGTGCTGGTAATGGCATTGGCCGTGCGATGTGTCATGAGCTTGCTGCTGAGGGCGCAAAATTGTTCCTCGTAGACCTTGATGCCTCCCGATTAGCGGCAAGCCTCAGTGCCCTTAGCGATGCGGGTGCGGAGGCTGATGGCGCGGTGATTGATTTGTCGGTCGCAGGCTCAGGTGTCATGGCGGTCGAGCATGCTGTATCGCGTTTCGGAGCGATCCAAATGCTTGTACATGCTGCATCGCCGCCCCGATCCGAACTCGACCGTTGGGATGTGGTCAGTGATGAAACCTGGGATGCGATGTACCGAGTCAATGTTTCCGAGGGTTTTCATATGGCAAGGCATTTGGCAAAAGATCTGATTACTAGATCGATGCCGGGACGAATGCTCTTTGTGACGTCCTTACACGCCGCGACACCAAGAAATTTGCTTCATTACTCCACGAGTAAGTCAGCGATGCTCATGCTTGTGAAAGAACTCGCTCGTAGCCTCGCAAGGCATGGCATTCGGGTTAATGCATTAACCCCTGGTGCGATCGCTGCCGGTGGATTCAAGCCCAACCCAAGTTTGCAGGCCAAAATTCCTATGCAAAGGTTAGGCGAGTCGGCAGACGTTGCAGCCATGGGGATCACGCTATTGATTGATCGCTTTTCGCGCTATGTGACGGGCAGTGAAATTCTGGTCGATGGTGGCTTAGGACTTTATAACTGGTTTGATCCGCACGATAACTAAGGCGATATACAAGCTATGACACTGATTCATCGATGTCAATGTCGTTTTGGCCAACTTATAAATACCAGCGCTGCAATCACGACGGCTGCTCCAGTGATTTGTATGGCTTTGACTGACTGAGCAAGGATTAGCCAACCCATAGCCATGGCAGCAACGGGTTCAAAATTAAAAAATGGCGCCGCCTTGACTGGGCCAAT
>JALQWJ010000343.1 GCA_023258775.1 Burkholderiaceae bacterium
CTTTACACCGATCGTCGGCGGGACGACTAAAAAGGACATCGAGGTTGGCCTTGTGGCTAATCTGACCCGTCCCGACTTCCCACAGCGCACCACGATGATGAAGTTGTCTACCCTGTCGACCTTGTGGGACTACATCAATCGTGCCATGCCATGGAATGCGCCAAAATCCCTCAAGGTTGATGAAGTCTACGCGGTGACGGCCTATATCTTGCACCTTGCCGAAGTGCTACCGGCGGACTTCACGCTCAGCGATCAAAATATCGCCGACGTTCAAAAGCGTATACCCAATCGCAATGGCAAGGTGAAGTTCACGGGTTTATGGGACCTCAAAGGGAGGCCTGATGTGCAAGGTGAACTTTGTATGAACAATTGCAAAGTATCAGCCGAGGTCGCATCGATATTGCCTGAATTTGCCCGTAATGCTCACGGCAATATTGCAGAGCAAAATCGACTTGTCGGGCCATCGCGCGGAGCCGACACCACAAAGCCGCCGCTACAGGAGCCCCTTAAAGTTGCCATCGCAAGCGGTGCGGCGCAAGCGCCAAAATTAGCCGTCGCGGCACCGAAAAGCGCACTCACGCTTGCGAAGGAGCAGAATTGCTTGGCATGCCATGGTGTTGAGCAAAAAATGGTTGGACCAGCCTTTCGTGAGGTTGCGGCGCGCTATAAAGGCAATATGAAAGCTGAGGCCACTTTGGTCAGCAGGATTAGTCAGGGTGGGTCAGGTAATTGGGGGCAAATACCCATGCCTGCTCAGCCACAAGTGTCTAGTGAGGACTTAAAGACGCTTGCACGATGGATCCTCGAAGGTGCAAAGTAGTTTTTGGCTAGGCCGAGGGGCTCAACCCAGGCTTTACATGGTGGCTTGAATGCCGCTATCGGTTTGTGTTGGCGATACGGCCAATGTCATTTGATATTTTAAAAGGAGAACGGTATGAGTTTTTCAAGACGTGAAGCGCTAAAGGGCGGTGCAGGTATGGGCGTCTATGGCGCAATGCTTGCCCTCGGCATGATTAGTCCGGGCACTGCCCAAGCGCAAGCAGCTATGCAGGCGGCTTTTCAGGCCAAGGGTATTCCCGACACCCTAAAAGCACTCGGTGCGGCGGGTGCGACTGAATCGGCTGACATCAGCATTGTTTCACCTGATATCGCAGAAAACGGAGCGGTGGTTCCAGTTGGCGTGAACAGCAAGATTCCAAATACTGACATGGTTGCGCTGCTGGTTGATAAGAACCCCAACGCATTGGCAGGGGCTTATCAGTTCATGGACGGCGGTGTTGCCGACGTTAATATGCGAGTGAAGATGGGTCAAAGCTCTGATGTGGTCGCCATTGTTCGCGCCGACGGCAAGTTCTATATGGCGAAAAAGGAAATTAAGGTCACCTTAGGCGGCTGCGGCGGCTAGGGTATCGCAAGCGTAGCCAGACCCGATGAAAGACATGATGCAAACTGTATTGATCTAGCTTAGGTAATGGTTGGTCAAGCAAACACTTTAGGAGATTCAAATGGCTGATCCGATGAAGATTCGCGCTGCTGCGCGGGGTG
>JALQWJ010000344.1 GCA_023258775.1 Burkholderiaceae bacterium
ATTGCCAGGTCGCTTTCAGAGCAGGACTTGGAGGCAGTAGCGGCCTGGTACGGTTCAAACCGTATAACGCTTGAAAAAGCAGATTGATTTATGCATTTACGACTTGTGCTTGGCGGAGCGCATTTACGTCTTGTGCTTTGCGGAGTAATCATTGCCTCGTCTTATTCAACTGGCGTCTGGTCGCAAACCGAATCCCTTGCCGAGCCAGTCGTGATTTCGGCAAGTAGGCGCCCCGAGCCACTCTGGGAAACGCCAGCTGCACTTGGTTTTATTGGTGGTGAGCAATTAGACGGTGCAGGCCCTCGGGTTCAGGCTGCAGAAGCCTTGCAAAGACTGCCAGGCGTACTCGCTGCAGATCGTGGAAACTATGCGCAAGACCCACAGCTCGCTGTGCGAGGTTTTGGCGCAAGGGCTGCATTTGGTGTGCGGGGTATCAAACTAATCAGCGACGGTATCCCGGCTTCTATTCCTGATGGTCAGGGCCAGGCTTCGAGTTTTGCACTTGGCTCAGCTGATCGCATCGAGGTCTTGCGTGGGCCGATGGCGGTGCTTTACGGTAACGCATCAGGCGGGCTTATTCAGAGTTTCACGCGCACACCCGAGCCAGGCCTGAATGCTCAGGCTCAAGCCTATGCAGGTTCACTCGGTCTCAAACGAAGTCATATTCAAGCCGAGTTTCAACAAGGCTCAAGCGATTTACTCCTTGATTACAGCGATTTTTCGATAGATGGTTATCGACTTAACAGCGCAGCGTCCCGCCAGCAGTTTCAAGCAAACTACGGCTACAAGTTAGGCGAGGACACAAAGCTGCGCCTAGTTGTACAACGATGGGAGCAACCATTCGCCCAGGATCCTGCCGGGCTAAGCCTCGAGCAACTTCGTCAGGATCCGCGCCAGGCAGGCACAAATACGAGGGAGCGTCGCGTTCGCAAAGAAACAGCTCAAGAACAGGTCGGTGTTTCCTTCGACCATCACTTGCTTGATCGATTCGATTTCAGCCTTTATGGTTTTGCGGGTACTCGAGATAATCTGCAGTACCTTGCTTCAAATAGCTGGATCGGTCTTGATCGCGACTATGAAGGCTTGGGTATACGACTAGCTCAGCGTTTAGCGCTTGCTTCGATACCAGTTCGTTGGAGTTTGTCCTTAGAGCATGAGCGTTCGAGCGAACGCAGGCAGGCAGGTGCTGCTTTACTTGGAGAAAAGATCGGTGATCTTACGCGCAACGAAGATCAGCGCGCAGTCTCTGCACAGGCGGTGTTGATTGCTCAGGCAGATCTTTCTGAACGGTATAGTGTTTATGGCGGTATTCGACATGGCAGCGTCACACTGTCTGCAAAGGACTACTTTCTGAGTGACCGGCAAGACGGCAGTGGTGAAGTGCGTTACCAACAGACCAGCCCTGTTCTGGGCATCCAGCGCTGGTTGAGTCGCGATCAGCAAATCTTCTTAAGCACGGGTAAAGGTTATGAAACACCGACGCTCGCTGAAGTCTCTTACATCACTGATTCCCTCAACCCAAACC
>JALQWJ010000345.1 GCA_023258775.1 Burkholderiaceae bacterium
TCGCTCGAACAGGATCGCGAGTACTCGGTATGGTTTTGCATTGCATGCGTGTTTGCTCCGGCGGCTGAGGCTTGGGCTAATCTGGATCTTTCGCTTGTGCGGTTTTGAGGCGGATCTGCTAAGCGCCGATGCCTTGGCGGCCAAAGCGCGCGCGAGCGAAGTAAGATCTGCCCATTATATCGAGCAGCACCTAACCGATGATGTTTGCCCTTTGTTGATTTGACACAAGTGATGATTTTTGAGCAATCAGTGAGACGGGAATTTCGCCAAATGGCTTCAAGCATTTTGCTTGTGCTGATCGCTGTCTTGTTGACCATCACGTTGGTACGAATGCTCGATCGTGCAGTCAGCGGCGGTATCGACCCGGGAGATGTGCTAATTTTTCTGCTTTTGTCTGCGGCAAGTTCTGTCCCACAACTCCTTGTTTTGACTGCCTTTCTCGCGGTACTACTGACGATGACTAGGGCTTTTCGTGATCAGGAAATGGCTGTTTGGTTCAGTGCCGGTTTGAGTTTACTTGACTGGATCAAGCCGCTCAGTCGATTTCTTGCACCCGTATTGGCGGTTTCATTGCTGTTTGCTTGGTTTATCGTACCCTGGACTGTCGCTGAAAGTGAGCGTCTACAAGCTCAGTACAGTAGTCGGGATGAATCCCTTCAAGCGGCAGCTGGGCGCTTTCGCGAAAGTGCCGGGGGAAGGCGAGTTTTCTTTGTCGGCAAAACTGGCGAAGCAGGGCAGTTTGTCGAGGATTTAGTGGTGATTCAACGCGGTCCCCACGAGCGCACCTGGGTGCTGGCGGCTTCCGGAAAACTCTTTACCGACCCCGCTGGCAACCGCTTTCTTGATTTGGAGCAAGGGCGCCGTTTTGACCTCTCATGGCGCCCTGACAATCCCGACGACCTTAAGGCCCGCGAAATGGGTTTTGAACACTATGGGTTATTGATCCGTGCAGCCCCGAGTGCAATGCCTAGCAAACCAATAAAGGCAATCGAAAGCTATGAACTGATCTTACGAAGCGACAGCATCGCGGTCGGTGAGATGCTTCGTCGGATAGGTCAAAGCCTGCCGCTGCTCTTGCTGCCCCTGCTTGCCCTGGGGCTTGTCGCCTCCAACCCACGCAGCGGGCGAGCCTTCCATTTGCTCGCTGGTATTTTGATTTATACAACCTATACCAGTTTCTCAACCGTTGCAGAGGCGCAGGTCTCCCGGGGGCAATGGTCGCTGGCAGGTGGCTTGTTGGGTATCCATGGCAGTTTTGCCTGCGCTATCGCCCTGCTTTTATGGTTCAGGCTGGGGATAAGTGTGGGTCTGAAGCGTTGATCAAGCTTAAGCCATGATCATCAGGCAATACATTGCCCGCCGGGTTCACTTTTCTATCGCTTTGGTCTTAATCACACTCTTGCTGCTTTTCGCTTTTTTTGATCTTTTCGGTGAGGTCGACGATGTGGGCAAAGGTGGCTATCGCCTGATCCACGCCTTTGCCACTGTTGCCTTGCTCATCCCCTCCCGTTGG